>JBAXUD010000312.1:0-4388 GCA_037129875.1 Mycobacteriaceae bacterium | reverse complement strand
CCCTACGGCTTCGTCGTCTTCGATCTCGACCCGGGGACACCCGGTGGAAACACCTTTATCAAGGCCACCTACTTCGCCGTGCAGGGGCCCTTCGGCGAACCGACTCCGGTGGATGAATTCACCCTCGTTCGCCCGCGAACCGACCGTTAGCGCGGCCGGATCCACTACCTTCATCTCCAAACGTAGCGCGTAGGATCAGCCCGGGAATACGGAGAGGCCAATGAAGGGCATCATCTTCAACCTGCTCGAAGACGTAGTGGTCGCAGCTCACGGGGATGCGGTCTGGGACGAGTTGCTCGACCAAGCGGACTTGGACGGCGTCTACACCTCGCTCGGCAGCTACGAAGACGCGGAAATGATGCGACTGGTGTCGGTTGCTGCAACTGCGCTGTCGTTGTCCGACGACGAGGTACTTCGCTGGTTCGGGCAACGGGCGATCCCCGGCATGGTGAACCGCTGGCCCGCCTTCTTCGCCGAGCATCAGCAGACGATCCCGTTCCTGCGCACACTCAACAGCGTCATCCACCCCGAAGTGCGCAAGCTCTACGCGGGTGCTTACTGTCCGCATTTCGATTTCACCTCACCCGCCGACGGATCGCTGATGATCGGCTATCGCTCGCCGCGCCAACTGTGCGGACTTGCCCACGGCTTCATCCTCGGCGCCGGCGACCATTACGGCGAGGCGGTGACCGTGGAGCACCTCGAATGCATGCACGACCGGTCGGACCGCTGCCTGATATCGGTCACGGCGGCGTAAGCCCGGGAAATGGCGGCAGACCACGGGAGCGCGTCTGATCCACAGCAGTTGATCGAGGCCCTGACGAACGAGAACCAGCTTCTGAGCCGCCGGATAGAGCGCGAACAGCGTATCCGCCACAAGGCGGAGGAGATCGCCGAGCAGGGACTACGCGAGCTGTACAACCAGCAGCGCGAGCTCGAATTCTTGTCCCAGCTCACCATCATGGCCAACCAGGCCGGTTCGGCCAGGGAAGTCCTGGCCAGTGCGCTCGAATACATCTGCCGTTTCACCGGCTGGCCCGCCGCGCACGCCTACATCGTCGGCGGACAAGGCGCCGCACGTCGCATGTGGCCTTCGAACATCTGGTATAGCGATCCCGGCCTGGACCTTTCCGGGCTGCGGGCCGACACGTCGGAGTGCGTCTTCGAGGAGGGCGTGGGACTGCCGGGCCAGGTCTGGGAGTCGGGCAAACCCGTCTGGATGGATGATCTCGTGACCTGCGACTACTTTGCCCGCAAGGATAGCGCCTTGCGGTCCGGTCTGCGCTCCGCGTTCAGCGTCCCGGTCGTGATCGGATCCGAGGTGACGGCGTCGCTCGAATTCTTCGGGCCCAACCCGATGCCGGAAGACTCGGCCCTGCTGAGCATGATCGCCAAAGCGGGCACGCAGCTCGGCCGGGTGATCGAGCGCGACAGCGCTAAGGCCCGGCTGCATGACGCCATGCACGATCCCCTCACCGGCCTGCCCAGTCGGCCATATTTCGTGCGGGAGGTCGAGCAGGCCCTCCGCGAGTACTCACTCGACCGCACGGCCGGATTCTGCGTGCTTTACGTCGACCTGGACCGGTTCAAGATGGTCAACGACAGCCTGGGCCATGCCGCGGGCGATGCCCTGATCACGCAGGTGGGCGCTCGGCTCAAGGCCGCGATCAACGAGGGGGAAATCGCAGTGCGGGCTGACGCCACGGATCCCCCGGCCCTGCTCGCGCGAGTGGGCGGCGACGAGTTCGCCTTGCTGGTGCCTGCGATCCGGCACCCGGAGGAGGCCCTGGCGATCGCCGACCGGATCCAGACTGTGCTGCGCGAGCCCTTCCGCTTGGAGGGGCACGAAGTGGTGACCGGTGCGAGTATCGGCATCGCGCTGTGCTCTCCGGAGGACGGCTCGGCAGACGAGTTGGTCCGGCACGCCGATATGGCGATGTATCACGCCAAGGCCAGGGGCAAGGCGCGGTCCGAGGTCTACGACCGCCAGATGCAGGACCGCGCGACGCGCCGAATGACCCTGCACAACGAACTACGTGCCGCCGTCGACGATGATGCGTTCACGCTGCGCTACCAGCCGGTGGTGTCACTGGCCGACGGCAAGATCGTCGGGGTGGAGGCGTTGGTTCGCTGGCAGGTGTCGCCGACCGTGCTGCGCTACCCCGACGAATTCATTCCGGCTGCGGAGGAAACAGGGCTGATCGTCCCGCTCGGCTCCTGGGTGCTGCGCGAAGCGTGCCGCGCCACCTGCCGCTGGAACGCAGCCCGCGGCGGCCGGCAGTCGCTGACCATCAGCGTCAATCTCTCGCCGCGTCAATTGGCCCAGCCAGGCCTGGTCGAGGAGGTGCGCGGCATCATCGCCGAAACCGGTATCCGGCCCGAGTTGCTGAGCCTCGAGATCACCGAGTCCATGACGATGGACGACCCCGACTACGCCGCCGACGTGCTGAACCGCCTGCGTGAGCTCGGCATCCGGATCAGCATCGACGATTTCGGAACGGGCTTCTCGTGCCTGAGCTACCTGCACCGGCTCCCACTGCAGGTGCTGAAGATCGATCGATCGTTCATCGCCCGGATGGAAACCAACATGGAGAGCCTGCAGATCGTGAATACGATCGTGGTGCTGGCTCGCAGCCTCGGCTTGGAGGTCATCGCCGAGGGCGCCGAGACCGCCGCCGAGGTCGACCGGTTGCGCTCCATGGGCTGCAATTTCTACCAGGGTTTCCATTTCTCCGCGCCGGTGTCCGAAGAACGGTTGCTGTCCCTGCTCGCCGCCCAGCCGTAGCGTTGTCCGTACGGTGCTGTACCGTCCGCGCACGAAAACGGCGCCCGTCGTCGTTGACGGGCGCCGTTTTCTCGTGCGGAGAAACTACTTGTTGATCTTGGTCACCCGGCCGGCGCCGACGGTGCGGCCACCCTCGCGGATCGCGAAGCGCAGACCCTCGTCCATGGCGACCGGCTGAATCAGCTTCACCGAGATATCGGTGTTGTCGCCGGGCATGACCATCTCCGTACCCTCCGGAAGCGTGACCACGCCGGTCACGTCGGTGGTACGGAAGTAGAACTGCGGACGGTAGTTGTTGAAGAACGGCGTGTGCCGCCCGCCCTCGTCCTTGGACAGGATGTAGACGCTGCCCTCGAACTCGGTGTGCGGGGTGGTGGTGCCGGGCTTCACGATGACCTGACCGCGCTCGACGTCCTCGCGCTTGACGCCACGGACCAGCAGACCGACGTTGTCGCCGGCCTGACCCTGATCCAGCAGCTTGCGGAACATCTCGACACCGGTGACCGTGGTCTTGGTGACCCCCGGCCGGATGCCGACGATCTCGACCTCTTCGTTGACGTTGACCACGCCACGCTCGACACGGCCGGTCACCACGGTGCCGCGGCCGGTGATCGTGAAGACGTCCTCGACGGGCATCAGGAACGGCTTCTCGGTGTCGCGGACCGGGTCCGGGATCGACTCGTCGACGGCGTCCATCAGATCCTCGACGCTCTTGACCCACTTCGGGTCACCCTCGAGGGCCTTGAGCGCCGACACCCGGATCACCGGGGCGTCCTCGTCGAACTCCTGGGCGGCCAGCAGTTCGCGGACCTCCAGCTCGACGAGCTCGAGGAGCTCCTCGTCGTCGACCATGTCGGACTTGTTCAGCGCCACCAGGATGTAGGGGACACCGACCTGACGGGCCAGCAGCACGTGCTCGCGAGTCTGCGGCATCGGGCCGTCCGTGGCGGCGACCACCAGGATTGCGCCGTCCATCTGGGCGGCACCGGTGATCATGTTCTTGATGTAGTCAGCGTGACCGGGGGCGTCGACGTGCGCATAGTGACGCTTCTCGGTCTGGTACTCCACGTGGGAGATGTTGATGGTGATACCGCGCTGACGCTCTTCGGGCGCATTGTCGATCTGATCGAATGCACGCGACTCGTTCAACGTCGGGAATTTGTCGTGCAGAACCTTGGTGATAGCCGCGGTTAGCGTGGTTTTGCCGTGGTCAACGTGACCGATGGTCCCGATGTTGACGTGCGGCTTCGTCCGCTCGAACTTCGCCTTCGCCACTTCTGTGTCCTCCTGGACTTGTTGGTGCTTTGGTTAAAGCAGGTTGTTGTTATTCAGTTGTACAGTCGCGCAAAGGGTTTGGGATTAGGCCCCAATCCCGATCGGCCGCTCACTTCGTTCACTGGCCGGTCGCCTTCGCGATGATCTCCTTCGACACGTTAGCCGGAACTTCGGCGTACGAGTCGAACACCATGGAGTAATTGGCCCGGCCCTGGGTCTTCGACCGGAGGTCGCCGACGTAGCCGAACATCTCCGACAGCGGCACCTGCGCCTTGACGACGCGCGCACCGCTGCGCTCCTCCATGGCCTGGATCTGACCACGGCGGGA
>JBAXUD010000311.1:0-4392 GCA_037129875.1 Mycobacteriaceae bacterium | reverse complement strand
CCTTTTCCTTGCGCTTGCGGTGCTTGAGCACACCGGCGGCTTCCTCGATGAACGCTCGGCGGTCCTCGGGGCGCGATTCCAGGATCTGCGAGAGCCGGCCCTGGCCGACGATGATGTGCATCTCGCGGCCGATGCCGGAGTCGCTCAGCAGTTCCTGGATGTCCAGCAACCGGCAGCTGTTGCCGTTGATCTCGTATTCGCCGGCGCCATCGCGGAACATCCGCCGGGTGATGGACACCTCGGCGTATTCGATGGGCAGAGCGTTGTCGGAGTTGTCGATGGTCAGCGTCACCTCAGCGCGGCCCAACGGCGCGCGCGAGGACGTGCCGGCGAAGATGACGTCCTCCATCTTGCCGCCACGCAGAGTCTTGGCGCCCTGCTCCCCCATGACCCAGCTCAGGGCGTCGACGACGTTGGACTTACCCGAACCGTTGGGGCCGACCACGCAGGTGATGCCGGGTTCGAAGCGCAGAGTCGTCGACGAGGCGAAGGACTTGAAGCCCTTCAGCGTCAGACTCTTGAGGTACACGTCGTGGGAGCCTACCGGCGCGGCTGGCGGCCACGGCTCTCAGCGCTCACGGAACCCCGCGAGCGCCTCGCCGGCCTGGGAGAAGTCGGCCACCACGTTGTCCACCCGGCCGGGCGTGGCCGAGCCTTTCAGCAGGTCCAGCAACTGTTCGCAATTCTGCCGCGGCCCCTGGGCGACCACCAATACCCGGCCGTCGGGCTGATTGCCGGCGTAGCCGGTCAACCCCAGTTCCAGGGCGCGTGACCGTGTCCACCATCGGAATCCCACGCCCTGGACGTCGCCGTGCACCCAGGCAGTCAGACGGACGTCGTCAGTAGGTGACACGGGCATCGTCGGCCACGTCGAGGGTGATCTCGGTTCCCGACTTGAGTGTGCGCCCGACCGTGCATACCTGGTCGATGGCCCGGTTGACCACCACCAGCAGACGTTGCTTGTCCTGCGCGGAAAGCCCGGACAGGTCGATCTCGAGGGTTTCCTGCAGCTGCGGGTAGCGCTCGGCCTCCCGGTCGGCGTCGCCCGAGACGCGGATGACGGCGCGGAAGTCGTCGCCGAGCCGGCGGCGCAGCGGCTCGTCGCTGCTCAGTCCACTGCATCCGGCCAGTGCGATCTTCAACAGCTCACCTGGTGTGAAGACGCCCTCGTCGGTCACCGACCCGATCAGCACTTCCGCCCCCCGGCCGCTGCGGCCGGTGTAATGGCGGATGCCGGTGCGTTCCACCCAGAGTTCTGTCATCAGTTTTTTCTACCTTGTCTCTGTGTCTGTGGCCGCGCGAGGATACGCTTCGGAAGTCACGCCATCAGCCCAGTCAGGAGCTCAAGTATGGACTCATCGAAGGGACGCGGCGACGTCCGAGCGCTCCGCCAGTTCAGCGTCTTCGAGAAATTTTCCGACGACGACCTCCAGCGTCTCGTGGACGGCTCGCATCACACGTCGACCTCGGCGCCATGGCCGCTGATCCACGAGCAGACTCCCAGCGACGCCTGCTTCATCATCCTCAAGGGCGAAGCCGGGGTGTATGTGGGCAAGGAACGCATCGCCTTGGTGGGTCCGGGTGAGGTGATCGGCGAATCGGCGCTTCGTCACGGGCATCTGCGCAATGCGACGGTGACCACTACGGGGCCGACCGAGGTGCTCCGGATCGAGCAGGACGATTTCGAGCGCCTGCTCGATGAGATTCCCGCGCTGCGCGACGTCGTCGAGGACACCGTGGCGCGGCACGTGCCCCGGCCGCCTGCCACCTAGCCTCGACGCGGCCTGGGTTGGCAGACCGGGCAGTAGAACGACGAGCGGTTCATGAACTTCTCCCGCCGGATCACTGCGCCGCAGCGCCGGCAGTTGCGGTCCTGGCGGCCGTAGACATTCAGGGAACGGTCGAAGTAGCCGGACTGGCCGTTGACGTTGACGTAGAGCGAGTCGAACGAGGTGCCGCCCTGATCCAGGGCTTCGCGCATCACCTCGGCGGCCGCGTCGAGCACCTCGGCGAGTTGGCGACGGGTGAGTTTGCCCGCGATCCGCGCACCGTTGATTCCGGCCCGCCACAGTGCCTCGTCGGCGTAGATGTTGCCGATGCCCGACACTACGGTCTGGTCCAGGAGCTGGCGTTTGATCTCAGAATGCTTGCGCCGCAACGTGTTTACCACCGCCGATTGGTTGAACCGCGGATCCAGGAGATCGCGGGCGATGTGGGCCACCGGGACCGGCAGCCGGCTGCCGTCGACGCTGACCAGGTCCGCCAGTTGCCAGCCGCCGAAGGTGCGCTGGTCGACGAAGCTCAGGGCGGTGCCGTCGTCGAGGACCGCGGCGATCCGCAGATGGTTAGTGTTGCTGATCCTCCCCAGCAGCATCTGCCCGCTCATACCGAGGTGCACGACCAGTGCGCTCTCGTCTCGGTGATCGCCGTCGGCTGCGCCCTGAATGAGATCTGGGCCCTCAATGAGATCTGCGCCCTCAACGAGGTTGAGCCACAGATACTTTCCACGCCGGTCGGTGCCGGTGATCCGGGCACCGAGCAGGCGGGCGGTCAGATCCGCCGCGCCGGCTTCGTGTCGGCGCACCGCGCGCGGATGATCGACCCGCACCGCGGTAATGGATTTGCCGGCCAGGTGCGCCTGCAGGCCGCGCCGCACCACCTCGACTTCGGGAAGCTCAGGCATCCAACTCGGCGGTGCCGGCTTGTGGCTCGTCCGGAATGGCGTCCAGGGCCGTCCAGGCTTGCGCTGCGGCGTCGGTCTCGGCGGCCTTCTTGGACCGGCCCACCCCGCTGCCGAACGGCTCGCCGTTGATGACGACCACGGCGGTGAACCGACGATCGTGGTCGGGGCCCTCGGAGCTGACTTCGTAGCGCGGCACGCCGAGTCCACGGACTGCCGTGAGCTCCTGCAGGCTCGACTTCCACTCCAGTGCAGCGCCGAGAGTCGGAGCGGTATCGAGCAGTTCGTCGAAGAGTCGCAGGATCACCGCTCGCGCGCCCGCCAACCCGTGCTGCAGGTAGACGGCCCCGATCAGCGACTCCAGCGTGTCGGCCAGGATGCTCGACTTGCCGTGGCCGCCGGTGTTGACCTCGCCGCGGCCGAGCAGCACGTACTCGCCGAGACCGCCGTCGGTCAGTTCCCGCGCCACTCCGGCCAGGGCCTGGCTGTTGACGATGCTGTTGCGCAACTTGGCCAGGTCACCTTCGGAGTTATCCGGGTGACGCCGGTACAACTCCTCGACGATCACCAAACCCAGAACCGCATCGCCGAGCAATTCCAGACGCTCGTTGGTTGGCGGTCCGCCGTTCTCGTAGGCGTAGCTGCGATGGGTCAGTGCCATCGTCAAGAGGTCCTCGGGAAGGTCGACACCAAGGGCATCGATCAGGTTCTCGCGCGTCACGATGGCCGCCGGCCCCCCGGGCTGCCGTCCTCCGGCAGGAACTGCGTCAACTTCGCCCACCGCGGGTCGATCTGGTCGTGCTGGTGGTCGGTTTCGGCAGTGGCGAGGGCGACGCCGCAGTGCGGGCACAGGCCCGGGCAGTCCTCCGTGCAGATCGGAACGAACGGCAGCGCCAGTCCGACGGCGTCGACGACCGGCTGCTCGAGGTCGACGGTGTGGTCGATGACGCGACCCACCTCGTCCTCTTCGGTGGTGGTCTCGGTGAGGCTGTCGGGGTAGGCGAACAATTCGGTCAGCGTGATCTCGACGTCGCCGGTGACCGGCCCCAGACATCTCGAGCATTCCCCGCGGGTCGGGCCGTGCACCGTGCCGGAGACCAGGACGCCCTCGGACACCGATTCGAGCCGCAGGTCGAGATCCAGCGGGGCGCCCCGTTCGATAGCGATGAGGTCCAGGCCGATCCGCGATGGGCTGGGCACCGTCTCCTGCACCGTCTGCATCGCCCCGGGACGACGGCCGAGCCGGGATACGTTCAAAACCAGCGGCGAGCGCGGGTTGGCTGCCGCGTTCGGAGACCCTTGACTGCGGGTTGCCATAACAGCGATCCTACGTCGCCCAGAAGCGCCTGCTGGACCGCTCAAGGCGCCTAGGGCTTCGCGCCGTAGATCTCCGGCTTCTTCAGCGTCTTCCCCACGTTAGCCATGGTGGCTTGCTGCAGCTGTGCGCCGTTGCCGTTGCCGTTGCCGTGGTCCTTACCGAACCCGAGCTTGCCGAGCAGACCCTGCAAACCATTCAGCGTATCGATGATGACAGCGGGATTGGTCCCGGTGACCTGCCCGATCACCTGCCCGACCGCATTGTTGGCCACATTGTTGGCGCCGCCGCCGTCGGACGGAGCGGCCCCCGCCACCGGTGCCGACAGCATCGCGGCGGTGACTACCGAGGCTGTCGCGATCTTCCACTTCACTCGGGCTCCCTGTGATTCGGTTTG
>JBAXUD010000310.1:0-4402 GCA_037129875.1 Mycobacteriaceae bacterium | reverse complement strand
GCCTGCACGCACCGCACGGTGCTGGCGGACCCCGCGGCCAACGCCGCGTCGGTGCTGCGCATCGCCCAGGAATGCCACGACGAGGGCGTTGCCGTGGCGGTGTTCCCGGAGCTGACGCTGTCGGGCTACTCCATCGAGGACATCCTGCTGCAGGACAGCTTGCTCGACGCTGTCGAGGCCGCACTCGGCCAGATCGCCGTCGACTCGACCGACCTGCTGCCGGTGCTGGTGGTCGGTGCGCCGCTGCGCCACCTGCACCGGATCTACAACACCGCGGTGGTGATCCACCGCGGCCGGGTTCTGGGGGTGGCGGTGAAGTCCTACCTGCCGACCTACCGGGAGTTTTACGAACGCCGCCAGATGGCACCGGGCGACGACATGACCGGGAGCATCCGCGTGCTCGGCGGGCAGGAGCGCAGCGACTCGGGAAATGGATTCGGCGGAGACGTGCCGTTCGGACCCGACCTGCTTTTCGCCGCCGACGACGTGCCCGGCCTGGTGCTGCACGTGGAGATCTGCGAGGACATGTTCGTGCCCATCCCGCCGAGTGCGCAGGCGGCGCTGGCCGGCGCCACGGTGCTGGCCAACCTGTCCGGCAGCCCGATCACCATCGGCCGGGCCGAGGACCGGAAGTTGTTGGCGCGCTCGGCATCTGCGCGCTGCCTGGCGGCCTATGTCTACGCCGCGGCGGGGGAGGGCGAGTCGAGCACCGACCTGGCCTGGGACGGCCAGACGATGATCTACGAGAACGGCCGGCTGCTGGCCGAGTCCGAGCGCTTCCCGAAGGGGGACCGCCGTTCGGTGGCCGACGTCGACCTGGATCTCCTGCGCGCCGAGCGGCTGCGGATGGGGACGTTCGACGACAACCGCCGCCGCCACCAGCCCGGCCTGGAATCCTTCCGCCGCATCGGTTTTCACCTCGATCCGCCCGGCACCGATCTCGGCCTCCGCCGCGAGGTCGAGCGGTTTCCGTTCGTGCCCAACGACCCGATCCGGCTCGAGCAAGACTGCTATGAGGGTTACAACATCCAGGTCTCCGGTCTCGAGCAGCGTCTGCGCGCCCTGAACTACCCCAAGGTCGTCATCGGAGTCTCCGGCGGCCTGGACTCCACCCACGCGCTGATCGTCGCTGCCAAGGCGATGGACCGCGAAGGCCGCCCGCGCAGCGACATTCTCGCGTTCACCCTGCCCGGGTTCGCCACCGGCGAACGCACCAAGAACAACGCCATCAGGCTCTCGAAAGCCCTCGGGGTCACCTTCTCCGAGATCGACATTCGCGACACCGCCACCCTGATGCTTACCGAGATCGGGCATCCCTTCGCCCGCGGCGAGAAGGTTTACGACGTCACCTTCGAAAACGTCCAGGCGGGACTGCGCACCGACTACCTGTTCCGAATCGCCAACCAGCGCGGCGGCATCGTGCTGGGCACCGGGGACCTGTCTGAGTTGGCGCTGGGGTGGTCCACCTACGGCGTCGGCGACCAGATGAGCCACTACAACGTCAACGCCGGGGTCCCCAAAACCCTCATCCAGCACCTGATCCGGTGGGTGATCACATCCGGGGAGTTCGACGACGAAGTCGGTGAAATCCTGCAGTCCGTCCTCGACACCGAGATCACCCCCGAACTGGTGCCCGCCGGTGATGGCGAGCAGGTGCAAAGCAGCGAGGCCAAGGTTGGTCCCTATGCGCTGCAGGACTTCTCACTGTTCCAAGTGCTGCGTTACGGCTTTCGGCCGTCGAAGATCGCCTTCCTGGCCT
Source organism: Mycobacteriaceae bacterium (assembly GCA_037129875.1). GTDB lineage: Bacteria > Actinomycetota > Actinomycetes > Mycobacteriales > Mycobacteriaceae > Mycobacterium. Next base: position 2,643 of record JBAXUD010000310.1, on the reverse strand, counting down.
GGCACGCATGGAGCGATCCGGACCGCGGCGACTGGCCGCCCGGGTATCCGCACGACAAGCGATCGGCTTACTCCCTCACGGAGATCCGCCGGTGGCTGGGTGTGTTCGCCCAGCGGTACTACTCGTTCAGCCAGTTCAAGCGCTCCGCACTGCCCAACGGTCCTAAGGTCTCCCACGGCGGCTCCCTGTCGCCACGAGGGGACTGGCGGGCGCCGTCGGACATGGCGGCGACGGTCTGGCTCGACGAGATCGAACGGGAGATTCCCGAGAGCTGATCAGCGGCGCAGGCCGAGCCGAGGGGCGAACCGGCCGACGGTGCCGAGGTAGTCGCGGTAGGGCTGGCCGTGCACTCGCAGCAGGTAGGGCTCTTCGACCACGCGGACCTGCACTTCAATGGAGGCGATCATGGCGGCGAAGGCTGCTACGGCAACGACGTTCGGGGTTATCAGAACCAAGCCCGACGCGAAGATCAGCATGGCCGCGAAGATCGGATTGCGAACCCGGCCGAACACGCCGGTGCGAACCAAATCGGTCCTCTCCTGGTCGTCGACGCCGATACGCCAGGATTCGCCCATGTCGATCTGAGCCAACAGCGTTGCGGCGATACCGAGAATCGCCACCAAGACGCCGACCAGCTGAATCCACGGCGCGGTCAGGAAGGCCAGCGGCATCACCACGCCGGCCAGTTGGAGCGCCGGTGCGACCACCGCACCGACGAGCGCCGCGACGAAGCCGACGCCGCCAAACCATTCCGCCGAGCCAGGTCTTCCGCTGATGCCGCGAAACCCCGTCGAGCCCGTGCGGCGACGTTGTTCCCAACTGCGCCAACCGAATCCGAGGAGGACGAATATCGCGAACAGGCTCAAAGCGATCGCCGGCATCATTCTTCCTCCTCGCAGCCACCATGGGGGGAAGCGCAGCAGGTGTCGCCGCGCCAGGCCTCCGAGCCCTCGCGGGCGGCTACGCCGGCGATCACCAGGGCGGCGATCGGATCTGCCCAGGACCAGCCGAACAGCGAGTTGAGGAGCAACCCTGCCAGCAGCACGGCCGACAGGTAGGTGCACAGCAGCGTCTGCTTGGAATCGGCCACCGCCGAACGTGATCCGTACTCCCGGCCCGCACGCCGCTGCGCGAGCGACAGCACCGGCATGACGACGAGGCTCACCGCGGCCAGTCCGATTCCGATCGGCGAGTGCTGCGCCTCTTTGACCCCGAACAGGGACAGCACCGAATCAAGGGTGATGTAGATGGCCAGGGCGAAGAACGACACCGCGACGAACCGCAGCGCCGCCTTCTCCCGGGTCTCCGGATCGGGTGCGGCGAACTGCCATGCGATGGCGGCCGCCGAGGACACCTCGATCAGCGAGTCCAGACCGAAGCCGACCAGCGCCGTCGAGGAGGCCCGGGTGCCCTCGGTGAGCGCGATGGCCGCCTCGATGACGTTGTAGCTAATGGTCGCCGCCACCAGCAGCCGAATCCGGCGCGCCAGGGTGGCGCGACGTGCCTCGGTCAGAGGGGCGGACATCAGCAGCAGGCGTCGGTTTCGGCGGCCGGGCAGCAGGCCGGGTCGACGGTGAGCACCAGGCCGAGCAGATCATCGAGGGCCTTGGCGATTCTTTCGTCGGCCAACTCGTAACGGCTACGCCGGCCCTCCGGTTCGGCCACCACCAGACCGCACCCCCGCAGGCAGGCCAGGTGGTTGGACAGGGTCTGCCGGGAGACGCCGATTCGCTCGGCCAGCTCGGCCGGATACCCCGGCGCTGCGCGCAGCAGGAGCAGGATCTCCGCGCGCGTCGGGTCCGATAGCGCGCAACCGAAGCGGGACAGCGCGTCGCTCTGGGTCACAGTTTGCACAGCATGCACAGTACAGCTACCGCTGTATTCAGAACAGGCTGAATTGACCGCGTACCTGATCGCCGCAACCGTAAGGCGATTCAGTAACGAGTGAGGGCGTCATCGATCGCCTCGGCGGGCGGCGCACAGTCGCCGGCGCCGGTGGTGTCGACCGGCTCCACCGCCGGTGCCGGCAAGTCGAACTCGGCGTCGGCACCCCGGTAGCTCGCTCCGCGTGCACCGCGGGTGACGACGAGATGGCTGGTCGGGTGGCGCCAGTGCGGCTCCTCGGCCTCGTTGACCACGACCACGTCGGTCGCCGCCGCCAATTCGGCCAGCCCGGTCCCGGCGGGACTGGCCGGTGAGGCGTTGACGATCACCGTCGCGCCCACCGAGCGGGCCTCGCGGGCGGCGGCCACAGCTGTCGCGATCGGGATCTCGAGCTGCAGCAGCAGTACGTCGCAGTCGGCGATCACCGAGCGCGCCGCCGCGGAGGCCAGGGTCAGGTGACTGTTGGCGCCGGGGGCCACGACGATCAGGTTCTCCCCGGCGGAGTCGACCATGATGACGGCGCTGCCGCTGGGCCCAGGCAACTGCTCGAGGCCGTCGACGCCGACGCCGTTGTCCATCAGGTGCCGACGCAGACCGGCCCCGGCCGCGTCGGCCCCGACCGCACCCACGAAGTGCACGTCGGCGCCCGCCCGCGCGGCGGCGATCGCCTGATTACCGCCCTTGCCGCCGGGTGCGGTGGTCACGCCCGACGCCAGGACCGTTTCGCCCGGCGCCGGCAGCGACTCGACGGTGAAGAAC
>JBAXUD010000031.1:0-14750 GCA_037129875.1 Mycobacteriaceae bacterium | reverse complement strand
CATCTCCATCTCTAGAGGCGACAGCGGTGGGTAGGCCGCGCCTCGGGTTTAGCTATGACGCATGGTCATCGGGACTTCACGGTGTGCTCATGTTCTTCGCTACCTGTTCCTTTTCCCCCGGTGGCAAGCCCTGCGAAATGCTCGACCACCGCGGAGGTGTCCGGTGTACCGGTGATGCGCAACGCTCTGCCGAAGGCGTGCCGCCGAACCGCCGCTGACAGGCAACGGTCATCGGGATGCAGCCAGGCACCTCGGCCCGGATGGAAGCCTGTGGTGACCACCGAGACGGCCGTGTGGCCGTTACCCGCCGGCACCGCCACCAACCGGAGCAGTTCGACAGCCAACCCTCTGTTCCGGCAACCGATGCACATTCGCACCGGAGCGGTGCGTGCATGAGCGGCCAGAGCTTCGCGCTGGATCACGGCTCAGTCTACCGTCACCACCGGCCAGTTCAGAACCAGCCTCCGCGATTACTCCCGGCCCGCACCCTGGGGGGTGCCGGGGACCGCGTCGGCCCCTTCCGCGTCGCTGCGGATGTCAATGCGCCAGCCGGTCAGTCGGGCGGCCAGCCGGGCGTTCTGGCCTTCTTTGCCGATCGCCAGGGACAGCTGAAAGTCGGGCACGACGACCCGGGCGGCGCGGGCGGCCGCGTCGACGACGGTGACCGACACCACCTTGGACGGGGACAGGGCGTTGGCCACGAACCTCGCCGGGTCTTCGTCGTAGTCGATGATGTCGATCTTCTCGCCGGACAACTCGCTCATCACATTGCGCACCCGTTGGCCCATCGGACCGATGCAGGCGCCCTTCGCATTAAGGCCGGTGTTGAGACCGCCGGGCTTCGACCGGACCGCGATTTTCGAGCGGTGCCCGGCTTCGCGGGCCACCGCGACGATCTCCACCGATCCCTGGGCGATCTCCGGGACCTCCAGCGCGAACAGCTTGCGGACCAGGTTGGGGTGGGTGCGCGACAACTCGATGCGCGGCTCCCGCATACCGCGGGTGACCCCGACCACATAGCACCGCAGCCGGTCACCGTGGCCGTACGACTCTCCCGGGACCTGTTCGGCGGGCCGGATCATTCCTTCGGATCCCTTGGTCTCGCTGCCCAGCCGCACGACGATGTTGCCGCGCGCGTTCTCCCGTGCGTCGCGCTGCACCACCCCGCCGACGATGTCGCCCTCCCGGGCGGAGAACTCGCCGAAGACCCGTTCATTCTCGGCATCCCTGAACCGCTGAAGCATGACCTGACGTGCGGTGGTGGCCGCGACCCGGCCGAACCCCTCTGGGGTGTCGTCCCATTCGCTGATGACGTTGCCGTCCTCGTCGGTCTCCCGGGCCATCACCTGCACCGCACCGCTCTTGCGGTCGATCTCGATCCGCGCGTCGGGCTGGTGCCCGTCGGTGTGCCGGTACGCAGTCAGCAGCGCCGACTTGATCGTGTCGAGCAACTCCTCGACCGAGATTCCACGATCGACCTCGATCGCATGCAGCGCACCCATGTCGATGTTCATGATCCGGCCTCCGTGTCTGTTGTCGCCGCGCCGCCTATCAACTCGAGTTCCTTGGCATTAGGTGGCGAGAACTCAACCTGGACAACGGCTGTGCGGATATCTGTCAGTGGGATCTGGCGAACGGCCCAGCCGCTCCGAGCGCGCACCACCAGCTCGGCCACCCCCTCGGCGGTTGCGCCGAGCCGGCCGGTGAGGACTGCGCCGTCGGCCAACGTGAGCTCGATCTTGCGGCCCCGGGCGCGACGGAAGTGCTTCTCGGCGGTCAGCGGCCGGTCCACACCCGGCGAACTCACTTCCAGCACGTACGGCGTCTGGCCGTCGTCGATGGTGTCCAGCAGGTCAGCGGCCGACCGGGACAGCTCGGCGACGGCATTCAGGTCGAGCGGCCGGTCGCCGTCGGCGACGACGCGGATGCGGGCGGGGCGGGTGCCGGCGTCAACGACAACGTCGTCGATCTCGTAGCCGGCGCGGGTGAACTCGTCGGCGAGCAGCTCTGTCACTTGTTCCGGGGATGGCAATCCCAGTGACGAACTCGGGGGCCGCTGGGTCACGGCGAGCTCCTCATCTTGAGTTGTCCTGGCTAGCTGCCAACGATACGCCAGCACTGGATGCGGCAATGGCAGGATGTTGGCGTGCTCGACCCAAATCCCGGCCCCGGTCCCGGCCTCCGCCGAAGACCCGCGGCGATGTTGACCCGCCGCCGCGTCCTCGCCGACGGCGGCCGGGGTCTGTTGGCGCTCGCCTTCATCGGGGCGGCGAGCACGGCCTGCGGGGCCGGCAAGCCGCCGGCTCCCGACCCCCTGGAGGCTGAACTGGAGGCGGCCCGCCGCGACAGTGACCTGGCTGCGGCGGCAGCGAAGGCGGCCAAACCGGCGGTTGTCCCCGCACTCAACGAGGTCGCCGCCGAACGCGCACGCCACGCCACCGCCCTGGTGGAGGAGCTCTCGCGCGCGGCGGGAAAGCCGACACCGACCACCACCTCGGAGTCCCCGACACCGACCGCCTCGAGTGCGCCGGGCCCGCCGCCGTCGGTGCGCGACGTCGCCGAGGCCCTGCGGAAGTCCGCGGAGAGCGCGACGTCGTTGGCGCCCACGCTGTCCGGCTACCGGGCGGGGTTGATGGGGTCGATCGCCGCAGCGTGCACGGCGTCGTTCACGGTGGGCCTGCCGACCGAGGGGAAGCCGCGATGACCACACCGCAACCGCCGACCCCGCAACCGTCCGCCCCGCACGGGCCGCCGCCGGGACCGCAGGCCACCGCGGTCCCGACAACGACGGCCGAGGCTCCCGAGCCGTCGAGCACCGAACCGCCGACGGAGTCGTCGACCCCGTCGTCGAGCACGTCGTCGAGCACGTCGTCGAGCACGTCGTCGAGCACGGAGACGTCCACCCCGACGTCGACGGAGGAGCCCACTCCGGACCCGGACCGGCCCAAGGATCCGGGCCCGGCGGCCCTGTTCGACGCCCTCGCCGCCGAGCATGCCGCCATTTACGGCTACGGGCTGGTCTCGGCACACGTGATGCCCGATGACAACGAGCTGGTCTCGGAGTCACTCGCCCAGCACCGCGACCGGCGGGAGGCTGTTGTGGCGCTGATGAGCGAACGGTCGCTGAAAGTGCCGCTGCCCGCGGCGGGTTACCAGTTGCCGATGGTGGTCAACAACGCCACCAACGCCGCGAAGCTGGCGGTCCGGATGGAAAGCGACTGCGCGGTCGCCTGGCGGGCGGTGCTCGAGCAGACCGACTCCGACCAGGACCGGGAGTTCGGCACCAAAGCGCTGACCCAGTGCGCGGTGCTGGCGGCGCGCTGGCGCAAGGTGCTCGGCGCGTGGCCGGTCACCGACGCGTTCCCCGGCGGCAGCGAGTAGAGGGGCCTCGGCGACTGTAACGCCACGGCGGGATTCGGCCAGTTTCGCCGCCCTGAGGTTACGTTCGGCAGCGAAAACGCAGAGCCCTCAGCCCAGTTGCGCGGCGACGACCTCAGCGGCGCCTGCCGCGGCGATCTCGTTGTTCTCACCGGTGAAGCGGTTGCGCAGTTCCACCGTCCCGTCCGCCCAGCCGCGGCCGACCACCACGATCCACGGCACACCGAGTAACTCGGCGTCCTTGAACTTCACCCCCGGCGAGACCGTCCGGTCGTCGAGCAGCACCTCACGCCCGAGCCGGTCAAGATCTGCGGCGAGAGCCTCCGCGCCGGCCCGGGCCTGCGCATCCTTGTTGGCGATCACCACATGCACGTCGAATGGGGATACCGACGCCGGCCAGCGCAACCCGAGTTCGTCATGCTGCTGTTCGGCGATCACCGCGACAAGACGGGACACCCCGACGCCGTAGGACCCCATGGTCAGCCGCACCGGCCTGCCGTCCTCGCCGAGGACGTCGACGGAGAACGCGTCGGTGTACTTGCGGCCCAGCTGGAAGATGTGGCCGATCTCGATGCCGCGCGCACTGACCAGCGGCCCGGCGCCATCCGGCGACGGATCGCCGTCGCGCACCTCGGCCGCCTCGACGGTGCCGTCGGGGATGAAGTCGCGTCCGGCCACCAGACCCACCACATGCTTGCCGCTCTCGTCGGCGCCGGTGATCCAGGTACTTCCGGTCACCACCCGTGGATCGACGAGATAACGAACCCCGTTGTCCAGCAACACTTTCGGGCCGATGTAGCCCTTCTTCAGAAACGGGCGCTCCGCGAAATCGGCGTCGCCGAGCAACGCATACTCGGCCGGGTCCAGGGCGGCACCGAGGCGCTTGTCGTCGACCTCCCGGTCACCGGGCACACCGATACCGAGCAGTTCCCACTCACCGCCGGGCAGCCGTACCTTGACCATGACGTTCTTGAGCGTGTCGGCGGCGGTGACCGCGCGGCCCGCGAATTGCGCCAGCGCCGCACCATTGGCCCAGTCCACCAGCGACGAGATGGTGGGCGTGTCCCCGGTGTCGTGCGCGACCGGGTCGGGCAGGCCGTCGATCGGCAGCGGGTCGGGCACGGCGGTGGTGACGGCCTCCACGTTCGCGGCGTAGCCGGACTGCAGGCAGCGCACGAAGGTGTCCTCACCGACCTCACTTTCGGCGAGGAACTCCTCAGAGGCGCTCCCGCCCATCGCACCGGACACTGCCGACACGATCACATAGCCGATTCCCATGCGGGAGAACATCTTCTGGTAAGCCTCGCGGTGGGAAAGGTACACCGTGCGAAGTCCGTCGTCGTCGACATCGAAGGAGTACGAGTCCTTCATGATGAACTCGCGGCCGCGCAGGATCCCGGCGCGCGGGCGGGCCTCGTCGCGGTATTTGGTCTGGATTTGGAACAGCAACACCGGAAAGTCCTTGTAGGAGCTGCACTCCCCTTTGACCGTCAGGGTGAACAACTCCTCGTGGGTGGGACCCAGCAGGTAGTCGTTGCCGCGACGGTCTTTGAGCCGGAATACGCCGTCGCCGTATTCCGTCCACCGCCCCGTCGTCTCGTAGGGGGCACGGGGAAGCAGCGCCGGGAACAGGATCTCCTGGCCGCCGATGGCCGTCATCTCCTCTCGGACGATGGCCTCGATCCGGCGCAGCACCCGCAGGCCCAGCGGCAGCCAGCTGTACAGACCCGGCCCGATCGGGCGGACGTATCCGGCCCGGATCAACAGCTTGTGGCTGGGGACCTCGGCGTCGGCCGGGTCGTCGCGCAGCGTGCGCAGGAACAGCTCGGACATCCGGGTGATCACAGCGGGTCAGCTTAGTCACCGCCGCGTCAGCGACTGCCCCTCAGACCTCGATCGGAGGATGCAGCCGCTCCATGGTGTACTGCCGGTTGCGCCGTGCCGCCCAGGAGCTTGCCGCCATCGACGCGACCAGGGTTGCGCCCAGGATAAGGATCGCCGTCCACAGGCGCGCATCGATCCCGCCCACGGTCAGCTGGCGCAACCCGTTGACCGCATAGGTCATCGGGTCGAACGGGTGAATGATCTGGAATGGCTTCGCCGTCGTCTCAACCGGATAGATACCGCCGGCCGACACCAACTGGAACATCAGGAAGGCCAATGTCAGCACCCGCCCGACGGCCACCCCGAAGACGGCATTGAACGCCTGGATCATCGCCAGGAACGTCGCACCGACGAGTATCAGGAAAGCGACGGTACCCAACGGATACCTGGCCTTCAGCCCAACCCCGAAGTGCACGACCGCATACATCACCACCACCTGGCACACCACGAGCAACACAGCAGGCCAGTACGACGCCAGCACCACCCGAAGCGCGCCAAGTCCGTTGACGATCGGCCGGGACTGCAGCGGCTTGAGCAGCATCCAGATGATGACGGCGCCGATGAAGAGGGCGAGCGGCAGGAAGAACGGTGCGAATCCGGTGCCGAACGTGACAGCCCGGTTGTTGGTCACCATGTCGAGCGCAACCGGCGCCGCCAGCGTACTTGCGACGGCGGTGCGCTGTTCGGTCGTCCAGGACGGCACCTGGGTGGAACCCTGTTGAAGCTTCGAGGCGAGTTCCGCAGCGCCCGCCTGCAGCTTCTGCGTTCCGGCCGCGAGTTCGTTTGCGCCGGTGGCCAGTTCACCACTGCCATCACTCAGCTGCACCAACCCTGCCGAGAGCCGCTGCGCTCCCGAATCGAGCTGGTCGGCGCCGGCGCGCAACTTGCCGAGGTCGGATCGCAGCCCCCCGTTGAGTGCGCTGGCGATGAACGTACGCAACTTGCCGTTCGGGTCGCCGAGTTCGTTCTCGAGTTGGGTTGCACTGTCGCGCAGACGAATCAGGCCGGCATCGGTGGCAGGGTCCACACCCCCCGCCAGCAACATCCGATGGACGGCCGCCAGCGATTCGCCGACATCGCGCGCCGCCGGATCGGCACTGTTGCGCAGGAACGACACCGACTGGTCGAGGACGGTCGCGGCCTGGGCGGTGTCGACGTTCAGCGCGGCGATGCGGTCGGTGGTGGAGCGCACCGCGCCACTCAAGCGCTCGGCGGCCGCCCCGACCTCGTCGGGATCGAGCCCGAGATCCCCGACGCGGTCCAGCATTTCGAGCAGCGGGTCAGTCGCGGTGTCGACGGCGGTGGTGAGCTCGTGGACCCCGGTGGCCAGCTGGGCGGACCCGTCGCGCGCGCTGAGCAGACCCGAGGACAGGGCGCTGGCCCCCGAGGACAGCCGTTGCGCCCCACCGTTGGCGGTGTCCAGACCGCTGGACAGCTGCTGCGCGCCGTCAGCGGCTTTCACCAGGCCGGCCCCAGCGTCGGTGAGGCCGGTCAGCACCGTTCCGAGGGTTCGCTCCCCGATCTTGGCATTGACCTGGTTGATCACCTCGCGGGCCGCGTTCTGCCCGATGAGCGACCCGAGGTAGCTGTTGGCGTCGTTGAGGGTGAACCGTAACTGCCCCTGGTGTGGGTCGCCCCCGCCGGCCGAGGCGATCGCCGCACTGAAGTCCGCCGGCACGGTGATGGAGAAGTAATACTTGCCCGAGGCCACCCCGGCGTCGGCTTCCCGGGCCGAAACCTCATGTAGATCAAGCTGTTTGGAGTCGATCAGCGACCGGGCGACCTCGTCGCCCGCCCTGATCTTCTGCCCCTGCGCCACCGCACCGGTGTCGGAGTTGACCAACGCGACGGGCACCTTATCCACCTCGCCGAACGGATTCCAGAACGCCCACAGATACATGGCGCCGTACAGCAACGGCATGACGATGACGGTCAGCAACGCTATCCGCGGCAGTGCGCCACGGGAGTAGCGCTTGAGGTCGGTGCCCAATGACATCCCGGCGAGCATGGCTACTTCGCCCCTTTCGGTAAAACGGCGAGTTCGGCCCGGGCAGTGTTGGCGACGGGCAACTGCGCATGCACCTCGTGCCCGCTGACGCCGTTGACGGTTGCCGTGACAACGGTCTGCGTCCGACCGAGGTCGATCAGGCGCTCGATCAGCACGTCACGGTTGAGGTCGCTCGTCACATAGTCGAGGCTGCCCACCACCAGCAGCGGCGGGCGCGACGTGTTGGCCAGCGCGATACGGAGCAGCAACCGGTCCAGTTCGGTCAACTCCTCGACGTATTCGGTCAGCGGAGGCGGGGGCAGATCGCCGAACACCGCAGCGCACACCCTCTCCAGGTCGCCGGTATCCGCGCGCCGCACCAACCGGTACCACGGGGCGTCCCACCTCAGCTGCTCGGTGATCAGGTCCCGAACCGTCACCGACTCCGACACCGGGTCCAGTTCGTCGAATCCGGCCAGCGCCGAGGCCGCGAAGATGTCGCGGGTCCGACGCAGTCCGAATACCGACAACTCCCCTTTGATCGGACGCATCCGTCCGGCCAGTGTCATCAGGAGCGCAGTCCGGCCCGAGCCCGCCGGGCATATCAGCACCGTCACACCGCCGGTGTCGATGTTCAGGTCGATGGGTCCGTACACCGGTCCCCACGGCCCACGCATCTCGATGGCGCGGGCATGGACCGCGGGTGGGTCGAGTTGGTTCGTCAATGCGGCCTCCATGCCTGGCAATACCGACCAAACGGACGTCGCCGCTCTGACGTTAGCGCCAGAGCCACCCTCCGTGGGTGGTTCTGCGGTGCGACGGCGCTCTAGGGTTGGGCGGGTGACCGCTGATTCATTACGCACCGGCCTGACCGTGGCCGCAGACCCCTACTCCGGCCGGATGCCCGCGCGAGCCGGCGATATGGCGGTCGAGACGCACGGCATCGCCCCGGTGCCTGTCGGCAATCGCTACGGCAGTGCCCGACGGCTGTTCACGGTCTGGTTCGCCCCGCAGGTCAATATGACGGTCCTCTTCACCGGCACCCTGGCGGTTGTGCTGGGCCTGGGTTTCTGGCTCGGGCTGCTGGCCATGGTGATCGGCACGGTGATCGGATCGCTGGCGACCGCCTACCTGTCGACCTGGGGCCCGCGCACCGGAACTGCGCAACTTCCCAACGCCCGCATGGCATTCGGCTCGACGGTGACCGCAGTGGCGGTGATCCAGTGGCTGTCCTCGATCGCCTGGGACGGCCTGGTGGGACTGTTCGGCGGCGAGGCACTCGCGGCCCTGCTGGGAATCCCGTTCTGGGCGGCGGTCGCGATCGTACTGGCGGCCCAGGGCACGGTGGGCGTCTTCGGATACGAGGTGATCCACCGGCTACAGGCGGTCATGACGGTGGTGCTCGTCGTCACCTTCGCCGTCTTCGCCGCCCGGCTGCTGGGCGGTCATCAGGTGGTGACCGCTCCGAGCCTGGCCGGCGCCGATCTTGCCGGGGCGTTCGTCATGGAAGTCACCATCGCGTTGAGCCTGGGGATCTCCTGGGCCAGTTACGCCTCCGACTACAGCCGCTACCTGCCGGTGCGCACCTCCCGCACGGCGGTATTCGGCTACACCTTCACCGGCCTGGCGGTGGCCTATATCGCCGTGCAGGCCATCGGGATCGCAGCCGGCGGGACGCTGACCGACCAGACCGCCGAGGGCGTGCGCTCGGTCATGGGCGGCGGGGTGCTGGGCGGGGTGGCGCTGCTGGTGATCGCGTTGGGCTCGGTGGCCTCCAACGCGATGAACGACTACAGCGGGTCGCTGGCGTTGCAGACCGTCGGTGTCAAGGTGCGCCGGCCGGTGTCGGCGGCGATGGTTGCGGTGATCGCCTTCGGCTTGATCATGTGGCTGCACGCCGGTGATCTGGCGGCCCGATTCCAGGGCGTGCTGCTGTTCGTCAGCTACTGGATTCCGGCGTTCGTCGCGATCGTCGCGATCGACTGGCGCTACCGCAGCGCCGGACGGGAGGTGGTGAACCCGGCGGCGGAGAACACCACGCGCACCGACGCGATCGCCGCTCTGGTGATTTTCGTCGTCGCCTTCGCCGCGGCGGTGCCGTTCATGCACACCGACGTCTTCGTCGGGCCGGTGGCCACCGGGCTGCACGGCGCCGATGTGGCGTACTTCGTCAATTTCCTTGTGGCAGTTGCCCTTTACGGCGGCTACCGGTTGGTTCGCCGACGCGGCTAGAACTGCTAGAGCTCGCCGGCCTCGACCGCCTCGCGGGTGTGTTGCGCTGCAGCGATCTGCTTGGCGGAATACCCGATGAACAGCGCGGTGCCGCCGACCATGACGGCGACGGCGGCGATCCACAGCAGCGAGTAGGTGTATCCGGCATCGAGCGCGTCGAGTTGGGCGGGAGTCATCTCGGCCACCGGGCCCATGGTGCCGCCGAGGTAGAGGGTGCGGGAGGTCTGCACGGCCTGAACGATCACCAGGACCATCGGACCGCCGAGGTTCTGCACCATCAGGGTGATCGCGCTGATCGGGCCGATCTCCCGGGGACCGATGTTGGCCAGTGCGCACAGCGGCAGCACCACCGAGATGATCCCGATGCCGAAGCCGCCGACGACGACGGGCAGCAGCAGATCGGGGAAATACGGGATGGTGCGGATCAGCGTCGACCCGTAGAGCATCGCGCCCAGGACGAACACCCCGCCGCCGATGATCAGCCACCGCGGCGCGACATACGGAGCGAGCCGGGCGGTCAGCAGATTGCCGAACCCGAGCGCCAGCGCGAAGGGGATGAATCCGATACCGGCGTGCAGCGCCGAATAACCCAGCACGTCCTGGACATACAGCCCGATCATCACGGTCAGGCTCAGCAGCACCCCGCCGGCGAGGAACAGCGAGACGAAGGTTGCCACCCGGTTGCGGTCCCGGAACAACCACAGCGGCACCAGCGGATGGTCGGCGCGGCGTTCGACGAACAGGAAAGCCACGCCCAGGGCGATGGCCGCGATGCCGGCACCGATCACCCACGGGTCCACCCAGCCGCGCGGCGGGCCCTGGGTGAATACCAGCACTGCGGCGGCACAGCCCAGGGTGGCCAGCAGCGCCCCGGTGACATCGAGCTTGAGCCGCTCGTGACGGGTCTCCTCCAAGCGGGTCAGGGCGATCCAGATGATCGTCGCTCCGATCGGGAAGTTGATCAGGAAGGCCAGCCGCCAGGAGATGACCGTCAGCGCACCGCCGACCACCAGGCCCAGCACCGAACCCAGGCCCTGCATGGCCGCCGACATCGCCATCGCCTGGTTGCGGGCCTGGCCGGGGGCGTAGGTATTGGCGATCAGAGCCAGACCGGTGGGGGCGGCCACCGCGGCCCCCATGCCCTGGACCGCCCGTGCGGCGATCAGCAGCGGCCCGTCGGTGGCCAGCCCGCAGGCCATCGAGGCGATGGTGAAGACGCCGACGCCGGAGATGAAGGCCCGCTTGTGGCCGATGGCGTCGCCGACTCGCCCGCCGAGCAGCAGCAGCCCGCCGAAGGTGAGCACATAGGCGGTGATCACCCAGCTCTTGGCCGCGTCGGAGAGGTCCAGATCGGCCTGCATGCGCGGTAGCGCGACGATCACGATGGTGCCGTCCAGCGTGGACATCAGCGCCATACCGGTGATCGCGATGATCGCGATGCCCAGCACGCTGGAGGCGAGTGGCCGGGCCGGCGGTTCCGGAACGCTCGCGCCAGCCATGGGTAGCCACCCTACCCAGTGCAGCCGACGATGCCGCCGCCTTACGCGGCGGTGGAACAGCGATACGACTTAGACGTCCCCGGACTCAAAGGCGTCCTTGACCTCCTGCGCGTGGGCGACCTGCTGGGCGGTGTAGCCGATGAACAGCGCCACCGCTCCGACGATCACGGCCACCGCAGCCACCCACAGCAGCCCGTAGGTATAGCCCTGGTCCAGGGCGTGCAGTTGATCGGGGTTCATCCGCTTGACCGGGCCGGTGGTGCCGCCCAGGTAGAGCGTGCGTGAGGTGATAACCGCCTGGATGACGGCCAGCACGACCGGGCCGCCCAGGTTCTGCAGCATGAGCGCGATCGCCGACACCGGGCCGATCTGGTCGAAGCCCACCCCGGCGATGGCCGAGACGGTCAGCGGCACCACGATCATGCCGATGCCGAACCCGCCGACGGTGATGGGGATGACCAGGTTGGGGAAATACGGAATTCCGGCGTTCAGCGTCGAGCCGTAGATCATGGCGCCGAGCACCAGCACGCCGCCGGCGATGACCAGGACCCGGGGCGAGAAGAAGTTAACCAGCTGCGACGAGGCGGCCAGCCCGATGCCCAGGGCGATCACGAACGGAATGAAGCCGATCCCGGCGTGCAGGGCGCTGTAGCCCATGATGTCCTGCACGTACAGGCCGATCAGCACGGTCAGGGTGAACATCACCCCGCCGGCCAGGAAGATGGCCGCGAAGGTGGCCAGCCGGTTGCGGTCACGGAACAGGGCGAACGGGACGACCGGGTTGATCGCATTCCGCTCGACGGCGACGAAGGCCACCATGGCCAGCAGGGCGGCCAGCCCCGATGCCAGCGTGGCCGGCGCCAGCCAACCCCGCTCGGGGCCCTGGGTGAAGCCGAACACCGCCGCGGTACAGGCCACGGTTGCCAGCAGCGCGCCGGCCGCGTCGAGTTTCATCCGCTCGCGGTGGGTCTCACGCAGGGTGTCGTGCGCCAGATAGATCATCAGCAGGCCGATCGGCACATTGACCAGGAACGCCAGCCGCCAGGACACTTCGGTCAGCGCACCGCCGACGACCAGACCCATCACCGAGCCGATACCGGTCATCGCGGCGAACACGGCGGTGGCGGCATTACGCGCCGGACCCTTGGGGAAGGTGGTGGCCACCAGAGCCAACCCGGTGGGCGCCGCGATCGCAGCGCCGACCCCCTGCAGCAGCCGGGCGACGACCAGAGTGGTTTGGTCCCAAGCGACTCCGCACAGCACCGAGGCAATCGTGAACAGCGCGACGCCGACGATGAACGTGCGTTTGCGGCCGATGGTGTCGCCCAGTCGGCCGCCCAGCAGCATCAAGCCGCCGAAGGTCAGCACGTAGGCGGTGATCACCCAGCTGCGCCCGGCGTCGGACAGACCGAGCTCGTCCTGGATTTTGGGCAGAGCCACGATCGCAACGGTGCTGTCCATGGTGGCCAGCAGTTGCATGCCACCGATCGCGGCCACCGCGGCGATGAAGCGCCGGGAGGAAAACCAGCCCGGAGTTGAGGGGCGCGCCTTCTCCACCTCCGTCGAGTCCAGCGGTGCGGGGAGCGGCCCTGGTGGGGCGTTTCGATGACCGGCGCCACGGTCGACCCTCCGGAAAGGGCTCGTGCGCTCAGCATCGTTGAGAGCCGTCATAACGGACCACCCTACCCCAATATTAAGAAGACTTTAAAGTCTCGATCCCGTCTCGAATCCCGCGACGGGGCCGATCACGATGATCGCAGGGGGCCGGATGCCCTCGGTTCTGATGCGTTCGGGCACGTCAGCAAGGGTGGCGCGGACGATCCGCTCGGCTGAGGTGGTGCCATGCTGGACCACCAGGACCGGCGTATCCGCAGAGCGGCCGCCGTCGAGCAGTGCGGCGGCGAACAGTTCGATTCGCTCGACGGCCATCAACAGAACCAGCGTTCCGGACAGCGCGGCCAGGGCAGCCCAGTTGACCAGCGATTCCGGGTGGTCGGGGGCCAGATGGCCGCTGACCACGACGAATTCGTGGTTGACCGACCGGTGGGTGACCGGGACACCGGCAAGGGCGGGGACGGCGATGGCGCTGGTGATACCGGGCACCACTGTGACCGGGATCCCAGCCTCGGTGAGTGCGAGTACTTCCTCATATCCGCGGGCGAAGACGAAGGGGTCACCGCCTTTGAGGCGGACGACGAACTGTCCGGCCCTGGCCCGGTCGATGAGGACGGCGTTGATGGCGTCCTGGGCCATCGCCCGGCCGTAGGGGATCTTGGCGGCGTCGATGACCTCGACGTGCGGGGGCAGTTCGGCAAGCAGCTCTGGAGGGGCCAGCCGATCGGCCACCACCACGTCGGCGTGGGCGAGCAGTCGCCGGCCCCGCACCGTGATGAGTTCGGGATCCCCCGGACCGCCCCCACCAGGGCGACCCCGCCGGGCACGACGTCGGAGGCGGTGGTGGCCACGACATCAGGGGCGATGCGGCCCTGCTGGAAGGCTTCCCGGATGGCTGACCGCACGGCGGCCGAGCGCCGGTGCTCGCCGCTGGCGAGCACCCCGACGAGCAGGCCTTCGTAGTCGAAGGAGGCCGGGGTGACGGCGGTGCCGTCACGTCCGGAATCGGCCCGGACGCAGAAGATCCGGCAGCGTTCGGCCTCGGCCACCACAGCGGCGTTGACACCCGGGTCGTCGGTGGCGGCGATGGCGTACCAGGCACCGGCGAGGTCGCCGTCGCGGTAGTCGCGCAGACTCAGGGTGATGCCCGGGGTCTGACCGGCCAGGGCTTCCACCGCCGGGGTGGCGTCCCGGGTGACGACGTGCACGTCGGCACCGTCGGCCAGCAGCACCGGCACCCGGCGCTGGGCCACGGTTCCGCCGCCGACGACGACGACCTTCTTGCCGGCCAGCCGAAGCCCGACAAGATAGGCGTTCTCGGTCACCGGGCGAGCCTAATGAACACCGGCCCGCTCGACGAAGCGCCGGACCGCCAGCGGCTGCGCCGCCGGGTGGGTGTGCAGATAAGAGGCATGCACTCCGGCGCGCAGGGCTCCCTCACGGGCCGGCTCGCCGTCGCTGCCGCGCATCAGCCAGGCCGACTGGACTGCGTCGGCGAATTCGACTGTCGTGCGGTGGAATTCGTGGCCGGTCACCCGCTGGCCGGTGCCGTAGAGGACCGAGTCGGCCGCGGCGACCGCATCGCGGTAACCCAGGGTCAGCCGTTCGGTGAAACGGGCCGAGCCGGCCAGCACCCCGCACATGGGATGCCCGTCGAGATCGCTCATCAGGTAGGTCAGTCCGCCGCACTCGGCGTGCACCGGGGCGCGAGCGGCCAGGTCGCGGATCTGCGCGCACAGGCCCACGTTGGCGGCCAGTTCCTCGCCGTACAGTTCGGGAAACCCGCCCGGCAGCACCAGGGCGGCGCTGCCGTCGGGCAGCGCGGCGGTGAGCGGGTCGAACGGCACCGGTTCGGCCCCGGCGGCACGCAGCAGTTCGTCGCGCTCGGCGTAGCCGAAGGTGAATGCCGGCCCCGCCGCCACCGCCACCACCGGGCGGCCGCTCACCGGCTCCCCCACCGCCTCCTGCGGCGACCACGCGCCGGCTGCGACCGCCGAGGACGCCAGCGCCCGCACCGCGGACACCTCGACGTGCCGCGCGACCAGTTCGGTCATCGCCGCCACCGCCTCCCGCGCCCGGTCGCCGTGCTCGGATGCCGTCACCAGCCCGAGGTGCCGCGACGGCACCGTCAACTCCTCCACGCGCGGCCGCGACCC
>JBAXUD010000309.1:0-4420 GCA_037129875.1 Mycobacteriaceae bacterium | reverse complement strand
CTGACGATGCCGATCAGTGTCCGCAAAGAGGGCGACGACGAGGGCGGCAACCACCTCACATTGGCGCGCTTCGATGTTCCGGTGGGAATGGCCGATCCTGCCAAGCGGATCAGCGAGACCCGGGACCGCACGAACAAGGTGCGCAACGAGAAATCGACCCCGTACATCCAGATCATCGCCGGTGCGATGAACCTGATGCCGCGCTGGTACATCGGGTCGGTGCTGCGCAAGGTCGACTTCCTGGCCAGCGATGTGCCGGGCCTTCCGGTGCCGGTCTATCTCGGCGGCGCAAAAGTCAAGGTGCAGTACGCCTTCGGGCCGACGATCGGCTCGGCGGTGAACGTCACGCTGCTGACCTATGTGGACACCTGCGCTCTGGGCATCGACGTCGACACCGGCGCCATACCGGACTTCGAGGTGTTCTGTGAGTGCCTTGTAGAAGGATTCGACGAGGTTCTGGCGCTGGCCGACTGAGTCCTGGCGTCGGCTTCGCCGGGAGCGTTTACGCGCTCAGTTCGATGACTTCAGCGTCGGCGACGCCGTCATAACGTCCCGGCGTACACGTCAGCACGATCACTTGGCCGCGGTCACCGACGGTGTTGAGTACGGCCCCCATCCTGACCAATCGGTCGGGGTCGCTGAAGCCCAGCGCGTCATCGATGACCACCGGAACGGTGTCCTCCTTCGCGACCAGTGCCGCGCCGGCCAGCCGCGCCAGAATTCCCAGCTGCTCCTTGGCCCCGCCCGATAGCGAGGAGTACGGAACGGTGCACCCGTCGAGCGTGCGGGTCTGAATCGTCAACTCGGTGTCGACATCCACCTCGAAGCTGGCGCCGAACACCTCCCGGCCCAACCGTTCCAACTCCTTGCGGTACGGCTCGACATAGCGCTTCCGGGTGTTGTCCCGGTGCCGCGCCATGGTGTCGCGCAGGAGCCGGGCGGCGTTGGCGCGCTCCTCGATACGGGCGTGCTCGGTGCGGGCACCTTCCAGGGCGGCCTCGGCGTCGGCAAGCCTGCCCTGACGGCCCTCGGTGCCGATGAGGCCCAACTCGACGGTGAGGTTGTTGAGCTCGAGCGTGGCGGCTTCGTGTTCGCCGGTCACGGCTTCCAAAGCCTTTGCCGCCTCGGCCAGTTCACGCTCGACCGCGTCGGGGTCCGCGGCGGCGTAGCGCTCCACGAGCGCGGCCACCTCAGTGTCGGCCCGGCGCAGCGCTTCGCAGCCGGCAGTGGCCTGGGCAGCCACCTCGGCGTCGGCGACGGCGGCGCGCAGGGTCACCAGCTGGTCCACGACGACGGTCAACTCTCCCGCGGCGGTCTGCAGCTTGTCCCGCAGAACCGTTGTCCGCACTGCCTTTTCGGCGAGCGCGGCATTGGCCGAATCGGCGAGCTTTCCAGCGGCATCGGCCTCGGTGCGGGCCACGTTGAGGGCCTGATCGGCAGCGGTCAGTTCGACCGCTGCCCCGTCAGCGTCGACCACCGGAACGGAGACTTCCGCGACGGCGCCGCGGAGTTCGCCCAGCAGCACCCGCAGTCGCTCGATGTCCTCGCCATCGATCAGCACCTCCAGGGCCGTCGCCAGCTTTCCGGCCTTGACCTCCAGGCCGCGGCGCTGCTGGGCGAGAGCCTGCGCGGCGGCAAGGTCCGGTACGCCGCCCTGGTGGAGGGCTTTCCGCAAGACCTGTTGCGCCGCTTGCAGATCCGCGCGCAGCCTCGACGCGGTGGCACCGGGGTCGATCCGCACGCTTAAGACGCCGGGCACCTCGACGAGAACGGCGGACTCGGCGGGGCGTGTCCACCCGAGCCCTGCGGTCAGGGTGTGCGGCGCACCGTCGACGGTGATCTCGAGATCGGCTAACGCGGTGAACTCAACGGTGCCCGCCTCGGCCTGCAGGTTGGCATCCAGGCGCTCGACCAGAGCGGAGGCCTTCTCAATATCGGCCAGCACCTCGTCGGCGAGCGGGATAACGGCCAACTGGCCGGTGAGAACCGCGAGTTGTTCTGCGGTGTCCTCGATGCGCTTCAGCCGGCTCGCGAGCCGATCCACCTGTTCGCGGGCGGTGCACAGATGATGGGCGTCGCGCGCGGCATCGAGGCGCTGCTTGGCGCCGGCGCGGGCGGCGGCGGCGCCGACCGCGCCCTCGGTCGCCGCCTCGGCCGCCTGGCGGGCCTCGGATACCTGTTGTTCGGCGGCCACCAGCTGATCCTGCAGCCCGGTCAGGGTCTCGGCGCGGCGCGCGGCGTCGTCGATGAACTGCAGACGCTGACCGTTGGCCAGCGCCGAGTTGGCGCTGGTTGCTGCGGCCACCTTCGCCTCCAAACGGGCCTGGCGCACCTGCTCGGCCAGCGCGCCGACCACCGTGTGTGCCTGCTGAGCGGCGGTCAACCGCTCAGCCGCCGGCGCCAGCCCCTCGGACAGAGCCTGCAGCTCCGCGGAGAGCTCCTCGTGGCGGCGCACCCGTTCATCGACGTCGGCCACGGCCGCGGCACAGCGGGCCACCTCCGCCTCGGCTTCCTTCACCCGGTCGATCGCCGTCTTCCAGTCCCTCGTCGGGCGCCCGGTGGCGGTGAAGTACTTCAGGTACTCGGCGTCGATGCAGTCGATGAGCAGCGACTCCGTCCCGGACGGGGCGGTCGCGGCCTCCCCGGCGGCGGCGTCGAGTGCACGCGACAAAGCATCACTGCCCGACAGGGTCACCGCCTCGGTCGAGGAGGATTGCAGCACCCGCTGCGCGTCCCACAATCGAGTGTCCATCGTCTCGGCGAGCATGGCCCCGACCCGCTCGTGGGCCTCATCGCCGGTCAACTGCTCGCGCTTGGGCTCGAGGATGTCGAGTTCGGTCAGCTGCTTCTTGTGGAACCGCTTGCGATACACGAAACGGTAAGGGCCGGTGCTGATTTCGGTCTCGACCCGGGCGCCGACATCGGCGTGCGACGGCTTGACCTGCTTGACGTCACGGTGGGTTGAGCGATCCTTGTAGGTCAGCAGCAGGTCGAGCGCCTCGAGCATCGAGGACTTGCCGATCTCGTTGGGCCCGCACACCACCACCACTCCGTGGTCGGGGAAGCTGAGCTCGCGATCGGTGACACCGCGGAAGTCGGTAAGCCGCAACCGGTGCAGGATCACGCGACAACTCCTGTTTTGAGCCGCAGCAGCAGGGCGAGCGCGCCGCGTGCCGTGCCGGCTTCCGGCCCGTCGGCGCGGGCATGCTGGATCAGTTCATCCAGTGCGTCGGCCGCGAAGCCGCCCATCCCGAGGTCGTCGAACTCGTCGTCGGCGGGCATGACGGCGAGATCGGTATGCCGATCCCAGGTGCCCAGGAACGCGAACAGCCGGGAGTACTTGTCCAGACACCCGTCCAGAGCGGCGCGGTCGGTGACCGTGAGAGTGCCGACCAGGCCCAACTGCACCACCGTGCGATCCTTGTCGGCCAACTGGTCGAGGTTGACGTCAAGGCCGGAGATGTCGCGGCGGTCGTTGACGTCGTGGTGCAGGGTGAGGAACCGCCAGGTGCCGACCTTCTCGGAGTCCACGGTCACCGGATGTGCCGGGTCGTCCAGATCCATGTCCACCACCAGGACGTGGCCGGGGTCTGCTTCGACGTGGTCGTAATTGGTGACCTCCGGCGCCCCGGAATACCAGACCCGGCCGCTGTCGCCCACCGCGGTGCGAGAGTGCTTGTCCCCCAACGCCACATAGTGCACCGCCGAGCGGCCCAGCGCCTGATCCAGACCCGCCATCGCGATATGCGCCGGATTGGCACGGTCCGGGTCGAGCACGTCAACCGCGCCGTGGGCGAGCAGGATCCGGGCCGTGCCGTCGGCCTCGAGATCGGCCAGCACCCCGGCGGTGAGATCTGCGGTGGGTTTCTTGGAGCGCCACGGCACGGCGGCGATCTGCACGCCGGGACGCACGTCGAACAGACCGGGTCGGTCGAGCACCGTCACGTTCTGCGGGCATTCGGCGGCGAACAGTGCGCTGGTGTAGACCGATGAGGCGTCCAGCGGGTCATGGTTGCCGGGCAGCAGATACACCGGAATCTCGATGGCGCGCATGGCCTCCAGCGACTGGCTGACGAGCGTGGGCGCCAACTGGTTGGCGTCGAACACGTCACCGGCCACCACCACGAACTCCGCGCCGGTCCGGCGGGCCAACGGGCCCAGCGCGGCGACGGCGTCACGGCGCGCGGCGGTGTAGCGCGCCTGGGCGTCGTTCCCCAGGAACTTGCGCGTCATGCCGAGCTGCCAGTCCGCGGTGTGCAGAAACTTCATTCCCCCGACGTTTCCTTTCTGCTGTGGCCGACTGTGGTTTGGCGCGAGTGTATGGCGGCGGTCCGACAAGTCCCGGGATGCGGATCGGCATGTGCCCTGGGATCTCACTTTCCCAACTCCTCCTCGGGACTTCGTCCCGCATCGTCGTCGG
>JBAXUD010000308.1:0-4431 GCA_037129875.1 Mycobacteriaceae bacterium | reverse complement strand
CCTCGGCGCGGACCAGCAGGGCCGCTGACGGTATGACCTTGCCGGATAGATAGGTCGACAGCCGTGACGGCGATGTGCCCAGTCGCGCGGCGAATTCAGCTGCAGTGAAGCCGGATTCGGCTACGAGTGCGGCCAGGCGCCGGCGAACCTCCTCGCGTGCGCGGTTCTCCGCCCGCTGTCGTGCGCGAGCGATCGCCCGGCCGAGGGTGACGGCGACTCCACGGTCCTCCGCGAGTTCGATGGCAGCGTTCAGGTCGGATGCAAGCGGGCCCCACGGGTCGGCGTTGATCGCTGAAACGATTCGGCGCCAGTCCGGCAGGGATCCCCGGTCGATTGCGGCCAGCAGGCCTTCCACGCCCCACTGCCCGACGGGTGCTGATGGGTCGATGTCGAGATTGCGGAATCGAAGCGAGCTCATGGCGTCTCCAGCATGGCGTCGGCGAGGGCTTGGCATTGGTCGACCACGGATTGCCACGTGTGCCAGCGCGGCGCCAGGTTCTTGTAGGCCGCCAGCTGCGGGATGGTGCGGTGATCCTTGGGCCGCGGTTCGCCGAGTTGGCGGACCAACTGGGAGGCGACGGCGGTCCCGCCGCCCGCGGTGGCGTCGTAGTAGTCGTCGATGCCGACAAGGACACCGGCGGACCAGTCGGTGCCGAACCGGTCGGATAGCGCCGCCACGTCCAGGAAGTCCCGGGTCTGATTGCGCTTGACGATCAGGTAGGCCTTGATCCGCAGCGTCTCGGCCGGCGTGGGGACGATCAGCGACTTGCCCCCGGGAACCTCGACGGTCTGCGCCTCAAGTGGTCGGCGGCGGATCATCTGGCGGACGCCTGTCTCGATGTCGCCAAGACTGCCGAGGATGATCTTGCCGGGCGTCGCCCGGTTGAGGATCCAGTCGGGGTCGGACTCTAAGGCTTCGATGACGGCGTCGAATCTTTCCGAAAGATCCGCCACAACATGGTCATGATCGGTCGAGTCGCGATGGCCGGCGTAGAACGCCGCAGCGGTTCCCCCGACCAGCACCGCATCGGGTACCAGCTCCTGAAGTCGGGCTGCGGAGCGCAGAACCTCATCCAAGTCCATAGTTCACCGCCTTCACGCTTATCGGATATGATAACCCTCCGACTCGCGCAGCGTGTCAGTTCAGCCCCAGCGCGGCCCGCAGCCGCTCGGTGCTCATCATCCCGGGCGCTCCGGTGTCCGGGCCGAAAGAGTCGAGGAGCCGGATGAGGTCTGGTCGGCGGGTCGGGTCCTCGGCGCACTCCCGTGGCGTGTGACCCGACAGCGCCGGGATCGGCTCATCGAGCCAAGCCGCCTCGTACTGGCGCACCATCTCCTCCAAAGCCGCGGCGAGTTCGGGGATGTCGGGCGGGTCGCTAGCCGCTGCCGGTTCAGCCGGCGAGCGTTCCGCGAGCCGTTGGAAGGCCCGCGCGTCGTCGGCGGGTTCGCGGGTCTCGCTCACGACGGCCGCTGACGGGGCCAGTTCGTGAACCACCGCCAGGACACGGTCGAAGCGGGCCGCGCTGTTGGCGTGGACGTGCAGCTCGTCACCGCGCAGGTCGATCTGCGCCCGGATTCGCTGCATGCCATGAGTGACGATGTGCTCCAACCACATCCGCGTTCCATCGGGCTGGTCCTCGTGGGGTCCATAGGTGCCGTCGAGCGCGTCGGACAACGCAGCCGGGTCGTCGGCGCGCAGCGTGACGTCGCAGAGCATCAACGGTTCGCCCTCGGTGTTGGCCATCCTCGGCGGGGCGAACCGGCGGGACAGGAGCGCGACGAGCTCGACCGGGTCGGGCTCGTCGTCGAGGAGCGCGATCAGCGTGTCGCGCTCGCCGACGGACACCGGGTGCAGGCCGCCGAAGATCTGCATGCTCTCGCCGGCGGGAACGACACGCGCGCAATACAACTCACCGGCAGTGACCTGGGTGCTGCCGGCCCGCTCGCGTACTTCGTGGATGTCGCCGGTGCGCACGTCGCGCAGCGTCATGCCCTCACCACGGCGGACCGCGACGACCTCGTGGACCGAGCGTTCGGTCAGCAGCCACTGCTGGGCCAGCAGCCGCTCGTCGGCGGGGAGCAGGCGCCCGCGCAGATCGAGAAAGTCCTCGAACGCCTCGCCCTCGAACAGCACTGCGTCGAAAACCAAGCCGTCGTCCAGGGCCCGCCCCATCGCCTCGGGTGAATCCCAGTACCGCGCCCGCTCGTAGGCGGCCTCCAACACCAACTCGGCGAACGGGCCCTCGAGGAGGTCCGCCGAGGACTTCTGATAGAGCCATGCCGCCCGCTCCTCGAGCGGTAGCTGTTCGCGGTTGAGGTGGCAGACCTTGTATTTGCGGCCCGACCCGCACCAGCACCGCTCGTTGCGACCAAGACCTATTCGAGCGGCGGGCCGGAAATGCTGCAGCAGCAGCACCAGTTCGTGGTCCTCGGGCATGCCGGCCCGGCGCAGCAGGGACAGCCCCCGCTCGGCGTCGCCCCGGTCACTGGCGTATCGGGCCAGCGACATCAGCGTCAACGGCCACGAGGCGTCCAGCGACTCGGCTGCCTCAAGGGTGGCCTCGGCCGCTTCGATCTCACCGAGAAGCTCGAAAGCCTTGGCCTGCAACCACCTCAGCGCAGGACGCGCCGCGCGCGGTGCCATCGGCTCGAGCGACTCGGCGAAGAACCGCAACGCCGTCGCCTCACGTTCCTCCCCGTGACCGATCTGGTCGAGGACAGCGGCCGCCACGGCCGGTTCTGCTAGGAACTCCAGCGCCATGCCCACGGTCGACCGGTCGGAGTCCGGCTTCGGGGCGGCCGGCGGCACCTGGCGCGACAGGGCGGCGACGACGTCGACGAGGTGGTCAGCATCGGCGGTGCCCGCCGCGTCGAGCATGTCCAAGGTCCGCTCGTAGATATGGACCGCCGCCAACACGGCCAGCGCCTCGTCGGAGTTCAGGTCGTAGCGCTCCTGGATGATCCGGACCCGCCCGGCCGCGCGCCAGCCGGTGAAGTCGAAGCCGCCGAGCGCGACCCAGCCTGCGTCGCAGGTCAATTCGCTCTCTGCCAGCAGATCGCCCAGCGGGGCGGCCGGCTGCCGGAACAGGCTGTCGTCTGCGGCGCACAGGGTCCACACCGCGACGTCGAGGGACTCCGGTCGACCCGGATCTTGCTCGAGAAGCGCAGTCAGCGCCGCGCCCGCCCCGCACGGTGCGACCTCTGCAACCTTTGCGACGTCGAAGCCCTGCGCGGTGACGCGCAGACCCACCAGATCGCCGGCCGTCGCACCGAGCTCGGCGAACCGCCCTGGCGGCAGCAGCAGGACCCCGCCGCCGGGATCGACGGCTTCCGGCACCCCCCGCGTGGCGAAGTCCTCGCCCAGTTCGGCGAACACCTCCGAGATCGGCGACCCGTCGACAAGCTGCTGATAGACGGCAGCCCCGTTCAGCATCGATAGCGGTGCCAGATCCGGATGCCACGGGATGACGTCGTACTCGGCCTCCACAGCGGTGAGCCGGTGGGTGAAGATCCGCCCGTCGAGCACCGCGGGAATCCAGGCCAACCGCTCGTCGGCCAGCACGTGGATCGGCTCGAGGTGGTCGTCGAGAACGTCGCTCAGCGGCCGGTCGAGCGCGGGGCCCAGGTCGACGCCGGCTGCTCCGAGCGCATCCAGCAGGTCTCCCTCGGACATCGGGCCGCGCCGGCGCAGAATCGCCTGGGCGGCTGCAACGAGGGAGTCAGCGGCGGCGTTGACCATCGGCACGACGTTGACCATCGGCACGACGTTAGCGCAGCTTCACCAGCCGGGTGGTGGAGCTCTCGTCGAGTTCCACCACGTCGGCGCGCGAGCGCAGGAAGTCGCTGAATGACTTGAAGCCCAACGACTTCTCCGAGAACGACGGGTCCATCCGCTTCATCTGCGCCTTGACCTCCGAGTTGTGCAGCCACTCGACGTCGTCCTTGTCCAGGCCGATCTGCAGCGCGCGGGTGAGCAGAGCCGTCGCGGCGGCCTGCGGATCCGGCGGCGCGGGATCCGCGGACTTGCGTGCGCGCTTGGGTTGCCCGGTCCCGGGCTTCTCGGGCTCGGCGGCGGCCGGCTCGAACACCGGCACTCCGGGCAGTGCGTCGTAGATGACGAAGTCGTCGCAGGCTGCCGCCAGCGCCCTACTCGTCGACCCGGCCACCCCGATGCCAACGACGTAGCGGCCCAGCCGTTTGCACCGCTGCGCCAGCGGGATGTAGTCGGAATCGCCTGCCACGATCACCACATGGGTGAGGTCGGGCAGCCGGAACATGTCCTCCACGGTGTCGACCGCCAGCCGGATGTCGGCGCCGTTCTTGCCGTAGGCCGCCGCCGGGAACAGCTGCACCAGGTCCACCGCCCGGCCCACCAACTGCTCGCGGTATTCGGCGTTGACCCCGGCCGACCAGTCCGCGTACGCCCGGGTC
>JBAXUD010000307.1:0-4433 GCA_037129875.1 Mycobacteriaceae bacterium | reverse complement strand
CGTTTCTGGGCACAGGCATCGAGCCCGGGCCTGAAGTGAAGAGGCGATATGTGGCGCCCGGCGATGAACGAAGTGAAGAGGCGATATGTGGCCCTGGGCAGTTCCATGGCGGCCGGCCCCGGTATCCGGCCGCGGGCACCCGGATCGCCCCGGCGGGCGGGGCGGTCGGCGCGCAATTACCCGCATGTGATCGCCGCCCGGTTGGGACTGGACCTCACCGACGTCACGTATTCCGGTGCTACGACCGCACACATCGTGCGTGAACGCCGGCACGGCGCGCCGCCGCAAGCCGACGCGCTCGACGGCTCCGAGTATCTGGTGACCATCACCATCGGTGGCAATGACGTCGGCTACGTGCCCCTGCTGTTCGCGGCGACCCTGCCGCGACTTCTGCGCGCCCTCCCGGTCATCGGACCAGCCATGCGCGGCCTGCTCGATCCGGCCGAGCGCGAGCGTGCCCTCACTGAGGTGGAAGCATCGTTGTACGAGGTCGGCGCCACGGCGCGGCAGCGATGCCCCAACGCCCGGGTGATGTTCGTCGACTACCTCACGCTGCTCCCCCCGGCCGGGGTTGCTGCCCCTCCGCTATCTGACGACGTCGCCGATCTGGCTCGCCACGTCGCGGGCCGGTTGGCTGCACTGACCGCTGCGGCCGCACGTGACACCGGCTGCGAGATCGTCGCCGCGTCGCACGCCAGCCGGGACCATCACGCCTGGTCAACCACCCCGTGGACGACTGGTGCGGGCTCATTCCTGCCAGGCCGGCCCGAGCCGTTCCATCCGAATGCCGCCGGGATGTCGGCCGTCGCCGATCTGGTGACCGCGCGCCTGGACGACAGCGGTGGCGGCGCACCGAACGTCTAACGTGGCTGGGGTGAAACGAATATCGAAGACGGCATGGCTCGCAGTTCTGCTCGCCTCCGCATTGAGCTGCAGCCGGCCGGCTGATACCCCGCTTCCGGTGGTCGAGGGCAAAGCTGCCCAGGAGTTCGCCACCCAACTGCGCCGCGCGGTGACCGCCGACGCAATGATGGGTCACCTCGCGAAACTCCAGGAGATCGCCAACGCCCATGGCGGTACCCGGGCCGTCGGCACTCCCGGCTACGAGGCCAGCGTCGACTACGTGGTGAATGTGCTGCGCAGCAAAGGATTCGACGTGCAAACTCCGGAATTCCAGACCCGCGTCTTCGAGTCCAAGGATCCGGTCCTGACAGTCGGTGGTACCGGGGTTAAGGCCCATGAGCTGCAGTTCAGCGCCGGGACGCCGCCGAGTGGCGTGAGTGGACCACTGGTGGCTGCGCCTGCGGACGGGACGCCGGGCTGCGCGCCGGTCGACTACAACGGCCTGCCGGTCAAGGGCGCGGTCGTGCTCGTCGACCGCGGAAGCTGCCACTTCTCCGAGAAGCAGACAATCGCAGCAAAACTCGGCGCCGCGGCATTGATCATCGCCGACAATGTGGACGAGGAGAAGATGGGAGGAACGTTGGGTCAGGACGCCGACGTCAAGATCCCCGTGGTCAGCGTCTCCAAGGCCGACGGGGCGCGACTGCGCGCCGACCCGCGTCCTGCCACGCTCATACTCGATGCGACCACCAAGACCGTGTCCGCGCGAAATATCCTGGCGCAGACCAAGACCGGGTCATCGCAGAACGTGGTGATGGTGGGCGGACATCTCGACAGCGTCCCGGAGGGTCCGGGCATCAACGACAACGGCTCCGGGGTGGCCGCTGTGTTGGAGACCGCGGTGCAACTCGGCCCTGAGCCCGCGGTGAACAACGCCGTGCGATTCGGATTCTGGGGGGCGGAGGAGCTCGGGATCGTCGGCTCGGAGAAGTACGTCGAGTCACTCAACGTCGATCAACTCAAAGACATTGCGCTCTATCTCAACTTCGACATGCTCGGCTCACCCAACCCCGGCTACTTCACCTACGACGGCGACCAGTCGACTGACCCTGGCGACGAGGGCCCACCGCGGGTTCCGGAGGGATCTCCCGGTATCGAGCGGACGTTCGTCGACTACCTGAAGGCCGCGGGTAAGACAGCGCAGGACACCGGCTTCGATGGCCGATCGGATTACGACGGCTTCACCATGGCCGGAATCCCATCGGGCGGCTTGTTCTCCGGCGCGGAGGAGGAGAAGTCGCCCCAGCAGGCCGGACTCTGGGGCGGGACGCCGAACGCGCCTTTCGACCCGAACTACCACAAGGACACCGACACCCTCGAGCAGGTCGACCGCACCGCTCTGGACATCAACGGCGGCGGTGTCGCCTGGGCGGTTGGCATCTATGCCCAGGATCTCGACGGCCGCAACGGGATTCCGGCCCGGGAGGATCGCACCCGCCACGAGATTCACAACTGACAAGTGCCATCGTGACGGCGTCGATCTGGCCTATCGCGAACGCTGAATCGCCCAGATCGCCGCGCCGAGCGCGACCACCGCGAGGCCGGCGACCACTGCGCCGTGCGGCAGGGTGATCACCAGCAGCAGGCAACCCAACAGTCCTGCAGCCGGGATCACCCGCCGCAATGGTGACGGACTCAGAGTCCATGCCGACGCGTTGGCGATCGCGTAGTACAGCAGCACCGCGAACGACGAAAACCCTATCGCCGCGCGGATATCGGCTACTGCGGCAACCGCCGCGACAAGCACGCCGACCGCGACCTCGGCGCGGTGCGGCACGCCGAAACGCGGATGCACTGCGGCCAGCGCCGAAGGCAGGTGCCCGTCTCGGGCCATCGCCAGCCCGGTGCGCGAAACGCCGAGAATCAGCGACAGCAGTGAACCCAGTGCCGCCACGGCGGCACCTACCCGCACCAACGGCTCGAACCCGTGGGCGCCGGCGGCGCGCACCGCGTCGGCCAATGGCGCCGATGATGTCGACAGATCGGGGCCGAGCACGGAAAGCAGGGTGACCGCTACGGTCACGTACACCGCCAGCGCGATCGCCAACGACCATCGGATCGCGCGCGGAATGGTGCGCGCCGGATCGCGGACCTCCTCCCCGAGCGTGGCGATGCGGGCATACCCGGCGAACGCGAAGAACAGCAGGCCGGCCGCCTGCAGCACCCCGCCGGCAGCACCCCCGGTGAGCGTGATCCGCGCCGGATCGGCGTGGCCGCTCAGTGCCACCGCGACGACCACACCGGCCAGCACGGCCAGCACCACCGCCACGATCCCCCGGGTCAGCAGTGCCGACTTCTGGACGCCCCGGTAGTTGACGGCCGTTAGGGCCACGACGGTGGCGACCGCCACGGCGTGGGCGCGGGCCGGCCACAGATACAGGCCGACGGTGAGTGCCATGGCCGCGCAGGAGGCGGTCTTGCCGACCACGAAACTCCAGCCCGCCAGGTAACCCCAGAACTCGCCGAGTCGTTCGCGGCCGTAGACGTAGGTGCCGCCGGACAGCGGGTACACCGCGGCCAGTCGAGCCGACGACGTCGCGTTGCAGTAGGCCACCACTGCCGCGACGGCCAGACCGATCAGCAGGCCGGAACCGGCCGCGGCGGCGGCGGGCCCGAACACCACGAACACTCCGGCGCCGATCATCGAGCCGAGTCCGATGACGACGGCGTCGCCGGTGCCCAGTCGGCGTTGCAGCGAAGGCTGATCGGGGCCCGTCACGTCCGGCTCTTACGACGCCTGCGTCAGCTACGCCGGCTGCGCACCGCTCCGAAAATCAGGTAGCCCACGTAGGCGACGACCCCGGCGAGGGCGAACTTGCGCGTCTGCGGAACCACCATGCCCACGCCCAGAGCCGTCTCGATCGTGCCGTTGACATAGACGTGCCGACGGGTGTTCTGCGGGAACGCCGGTGCGGTGATCTTTTCGAACACTTGCGGTTTCGCGAAGTGGGACAGGCCCATCGCGGCCAGTGCCGCACCCGCTCCGGGGATCTTTGCCGACATTTCCAGGTCCTTTCGACGAGCGTCCAGAGGAGCAAGACTAGGCGAAGTTGTAGTCGCACTAGGCGAAGTTGAAGTCGCTTAGGGGGAACTCGGATGCTTCTTTGATGGCCGCCCTCGCAGTCGCCGGGCGAAGCAGTGTGGCCTCGCCGTGCGGGTTGAAGTAGTACGACCGTGCGTCGGCGCAGTGGCCGACGGCGAACACCGAGTCGCCGACCTTCTCGATCATGGAGTCGAGGAAACGCGAATTGGCCTCCTCGGTGACCTCGAAAGTGCGCGCGTCGCGTC
This sequence comes from Mycobacteriaceae bacterium, assembly GCA_037129875.1. Classification (GTDB taxonomy): domain Bacteria; phylum Actinomycetota; class Actinomycetes; order Mycobacteriales; family Mycobacteriaceae; genus Mycobacterium. The sequence goes on along the minus strand of JBAXUD010000307.1, from coordinate 242 downwards.
TGTTCACCTCGCGCAGCAGTCGGTCCAAGATCTGCATCTGGTATTCCACCGTGTTGAAGTAATTCAACCCGATGAAGGCGTAGGGGCTGGCCAGGCTGAGGTAGTTCGGGAAGTACGGGACCGAGACCCCCTGGTAGGCCTGAAACCTATTCTCCCGCCACCATTTCCCCAGATTCCGGCCGTCGCGGCCGATGACCTCGATCGCCGGGATGTTGGCCTCCCACAGGTCGAAACCGGTCGCC
>JBAXUD010000306.1:0-4451 GCA_037129875.1 Mycobacteriaceae bacterium | reverse complement strand
GGATGGCGGTTCTGCAGGGCGTCCTCGAGGATCAGTTCGGCGCGCAGCAGACCGACGCCGTCGACGTCGAGGGCGGCGGCCTCTTCAGCCCTGTCCGGCATCGCGACGTTGACGTAGATCTTGGTGGCGGTCACCTCGGATGCCGCCGCCGCCGCGGCCACCGGAGCGGTCTGGGCGCCGCCGGCCTTCTCGTTCTCGATGCGGCCGGCCAGTACGCGGCCGTGGGTGCCGTCGACGGTGACGACCATGCCGTCGGTGAGATCCTTGGTGGCGGTGCGGGCCCCGACGATGCAGGGCACACCGAGTTCGCGGGCCACGATGGCGGCGTGACAGGTCATGCCGCCCGAATCGGTGACCAGGGCCGAGGCGCGGCGCATGGTGGGCAGCCAGTCCGGATTGGTCATCTGGGCGACCAGGACCTCACCGTCCTGCAGGCGGGCGCCGTCCTGGGGGTCCTTCAGCACCCGCACGACGCCGGACGCCTCGCCGGGAACCGCGGGCAGGCCCTGCAGTAGCACCTCGTGGGTCTCCGGGACCGGCTTGCCGACGCGGTGCAGGGTGGTGATCGGGCGGGTCTGCACGATGTAGGTCTTGCCGTCGGCGATCGCCCACTCGGTGTCCTGGGGGCAGCCGGCATGGCGTTCACTGCGGACGGCGATCTCTGCGATGGCGCGGACCTCGTCGTCACTGAGCACCTGGGCCCCGGCCTGCGATTCGTCGAGGTCGACGTGCCGGTCCTTGCCATCGTCGCCGCGAATGATCTTGAACGATTTGTAACCCATTCGGCGGGAGAGGATTTCGCCGCTCTCCTTGGAGACGACGTAGGTGTCGGGCTCCACCGATCCGGAGACCACCACCTCCCCCTGACCGAACGCGCCCTCCACCACCACCCGGTCGGTGGCATCGGTGGTCGGGTCGGCGGTGAACGCCACACCCGAGCGCTCCGAGGCGATCATCAACTGCACGACCACCGCCATCGCCGGGTCGGCGGTGAAACCACGACTGGCCCGGTAGGAGACCACCCGCGGTGCGAACAGCGACGCCCAGCAGTTCTGCACCGCCTCGATCAGATCCGGTTCGCCGCGCACGTTGGTGTACGTCTCGTTCATCCCGGCGAAGGACGCATCCGCGCCGTCCTCACCGGTCGCCGAAGACCGCACCGCCACATAACAGTCCGGGCCCATCGCCCGGTAGGCGACCAGGATCCGCTCGCGAACGCCGTCGGACATCCCGGCCTTGAGCACGAGGTCCTTCATCTTCGAGCACATCCCGTCGAACCGGCTGGTGTCCAGGGCGGCGAGCAAGGCCTCGCGATGGGCGGCGTTGAGCTCGTCGACGACGCCTCCGGCTTTCATCGACTCCTGATAGGAATCACGCAACACCACGAATCCCGGCGGGACGGGCAGACCGGCGCCCACCATCTCGCCCATGTTGGCGCCCTTTCCGCCGGCTTCCTCGGCGTCGGGCATGCCCAGATTCGCAATATCTTCGACGTATCGCATTCGGTTCTCCCTTGTTGTGGTTCAACTCGTGGTCAAGCAGATGTCCAGCGCCTCGGCACTCGCCTCGGCGTCCGGTCGGGTGGTGTCGATCCGGTGGGCCTGCGGCCACGTTTCGTGCTCGCAGCCGGCCAGTTCCGTCGCGATCTCCGCGGTCACCTGGGATGTGGTGTGAGTCCGTGTGCGGATCCGGCCGACGGTGGCCTCCAGCGGCGCGACACACACCAGTTCCACCGTGGCCGCCGCGGCATCGGCGGCCAGCCCGCGGGCGCGGTCGCGGTAATGCGGGTCTGACCAGGTGCCGTCCAGGACCACGGTGCGTCCCTGCCCGAGGCCCCGCTGCGCGTGGTGCAGCACCGCGGCGTAGACGGCGTCGATGTTCTCTCGCGTGTAGAGGCCTTCCCCGAGAACGCCGGGTCGGCCGCAGATCTCGCCGCGTGCCGCCATGGCGGCACGCACGTCGTCCGTCGAGATCACCTCGGCGCCAATGCGTTCCGCCAGCGCGCGAGCCACGGTAGTCTTGCCGGTGCCCGGCCCGCCGCCGACCATGATCAGGCGCACCGTTGCGGTGCGCAGGTGCGAGCACGCGATACCAAGGTGGCGCCGGGCATCGGCGGCGGACTCGGCGTGTCCCTGGGTGTAGCGCACGCACTCCACTTTGGCGCGCACCACCGCGCGGTAGGCGATGTAGAAGTGCCGCAACGATTCCGCGGCGTCGTCGCCGGACGACGCAAGATAACGACCGAGGAAGTAGTCGCCGAGATCCTGTCGGCCCAGGAACTCCAGATCCATCGCCAGGAAGGCGGCGTCGTCGACGGCGTCGACATAGCGCAACCGGTCGTCGAACTCCAGGCAGTCCAGCAGGGCCGGTCCGTCGGGTAGACAGAAGATGTCGTCGGCCAGCAGGTCGGCGTGGCCGTCGACAATCCGTCGCTCCGCGATCCTGCGGTTGAACAATTCCTCCCGCCCGGTGATGAAACTGATTGCCCGACGTTGGATTTCGGACACGATCTGCGGATCCAGGCCGGGCACCACCCCGGCGGCGTAGCGGGCGAGTTCGGCGAGGTTCTCCTGCCAGCGCGCGGTGACCGTCTGCGGGCGGGCCTCGTCGTCGACCTCGGGACCGCGGTGGGCAGTGCGGTGGAAGACGGCCAGAGTTTCGGCCACCGCCGCCAGCTGTGGCCGCACGTCGTCGCCGCGGCGGACCATGGTCGCCAGCCGGCACTCGTCGGGGTGGCGCCGCATCACGATGACGGGTTCGGGAGCATCGCCCCGGGGGGACTCGAAATGGCCGACTCCCAGATAGCTGGCCGGGGCCAGCCGGCGGTTGAGCGTCACTTCGTGCGCGCAGGCCGACTCCCGGCTGGCGGGTGTGGAGAAATCCAGGAAGTCGGTGGTGACCGGTTTCTTCACCTTGTAGGCGAACTCGCCGATCAGAATCACCAGACCGGTGTGCGTTTCGGCGACGTGCGGCAGCAATGCTCTCCCCGACAGGACCCCATCGGATAGGGCCGAAGCGATATCGGCCACGTCCACCCCTTCCGCACGGTCGGCCCTGTTTGATCCTGCCCCGCGAGCGCAAACATCGCGAGGGTACAAAGCCCCGACCTATGGTGGGGGCAGAGGAAAAAGGAGCTGAACAGTTGGCCGCAGCGACGATCGATCAGCAGGCCCTGGCAAGTGTGGTGCAACTGGCCTGCCGGGCGCCGTCGCTGCACAACAGCCAGCCGTGGCATCTGATCGCCGGGGACGGCGAGTTGCGGGTCTTCCTGGAGCCGTACCGGGCGCCTCGCGCCACCGACCTGACCGGCCGGGAAACCCTCATCAGTTGCGGCGCGCTGCTGGACCACCTGAAGGTGGCGGCGGCCGCCGGCGGGTGGAACGCCGAGGTCGCGCATTTCCCCAATCCCAATGACCTGAACCATCTGGCCACCATCGAATTCCATCCGACCGAGCTGATCACCGACGCCGCCCGCGCCCGCGCCGACGCGATCCTGGCGCGCCGCACCGACCGGCTGCCCTTTGCCGCACCGGCGGGCTGGGCGTACATCGAGCCGTTGTTGCGCGACGCCGTCGACCCCGAACTCGCCACGCTGCACGTACTGCCCGACTCGGCGCGCCCGCAAGTGGCCCAGGCATCCCGCCTGACCGAGACATTTCGGCGCTATGACAACGCCTACCACGCTGAACTTGATTGGTGGACAGCGTCTTTCGAGGCCGCCGACGGTGTGCCCCGCAGTTCGCTCGCGTCGCCTTCCGAACGGGACAGGGTGGATGTCGCCCGCAGCTTTCCGCTCGGTGGCCGGGCCGGCCGGCGCCCGGAGGTGGACCACGATCAGGCGGCGATCGCGGTACTGTCCACCGACGGCGACGACCGTCGCTCAGCGCTGGGCTGCGGGGAGGCGATGTCGGGGGTTCTGCTGGAAGCCACCCTTGCCGGACTGGCCACCTGTCCGGTGAGCCATATCACCGAACTGGCGGCCGGCCGCGACATCTTGCGGGCGCTGACCGGAAGCTCTGATGACCCGCAGTTACTGATCCGCATCGGCCAGGTGCCCGCACTGGAGAATCCGCCGCCGCCCACGCCCCGGCGCCCCCTGGCCGACGTGCTGGAGGTTCGGCTTTAGAAGCTCTGCTCGACGCGGCGCTTGATGCCCAGCAGCATGCCTCGGGTCATCAGCGACATCGCCGGCCCGGCCGCCTCGGCGCCGATCGCCTCACCGGGTACCCGCATCCGCAACCGGGTGCGAACCAGCAGGCGGCAGCGGTCCTCCCAGCGCGGCATGACGTGGAACGACCACACACCGTCCACCGGCACATCCGGCGGCTGCAGCCGGAGCACGATGGACTGCCCCTCGATGAGCTGAGCCACCGGCAGGCCCACCCCCTCGCGCAGGCCCATCCACCCCCGCGGCAGCACCCGGACGACATCGCCGACGGCCAACTGCTGCC
>JBAXUD010000305.1:0-4465 GCA_037129875.1 Mycobacteriaceae bacterium | reverse complement strand
ATCATGTCCCATGTCCGCGGGGCGAGGTCGAACCGGTAGTTCGACGACACACCGTCGCGGCCCAGAGTCTCGCTGAGCCCCTCGGTGGCGTCCCAGTCAAGTTGCAGCCCGGGGCAGACCACCAGAACGTCATAGCCGTAGGTCGAGCCGTCCTGGCAGGTGACGGTGTTGCTCTCGGGGTCGAACGAACTGGCGGCCTTGCGAATCCAGGTCGCGTCCTTGGGCATCACCGATGCCTCCGCGCGCTCCGTGGACGCGGCGTCGGCCTGGCCACCGCCGACGAGGGTCCACAGCGGCTGGTAGTAGTGCTCAGCCGCAGGTTCGATGACGGCGACGTCGGTGTATCCCTTGCGCAGCATTCGCGCGGCGACGGTGATTCCGGCGGTGCCCCCGCCGACGATCAGGACCTGGTGCTTGACCGCAGTGCTCATGGGTGGTGTTCCTCTATTGGCGTTCAGGCGTTTTGGGTGGCTTCGTCCCAGGCGTTGTATCCGCCCAGGACATCACTGACGTCGTCGAATCCCCGCTGGCGCAGCATGCTTGCTGCGACCGAGGAGCGGTAGCCGCCGGCGCAGTACACGACGGTCGGCTTGCGCGGGTCGAGCTCACCGAGGCGGTCCGGCAGCTGACCCACCGGAATATTGACTGCGTTGGCGATCATCCCAGCGTCGGCCTCACCGGGGTTGCGGACATCGACGAGTTGCAACTCGGGAACGTCGGCGATCCGCTCCCCCAGCGCATTGGTGGTCAGCCGGGAGGCCACTTCCACGTCGCCCTGGTTCTCGAACATCACCGCGTACGGGTCCTTGAGGCAACCGATCACCCGGTCGAAACCGATCCGGGCGAGGCGGTTCTTGCCCTCCAGTTCCCGCTCGGGGTCGGTCATGAGCACCAGGTCGATATCGGGCTTGATGACCGATCCGGCGAACTCGGCGTAGCGGCCCTCCAGCCCGATGTTGATCGCGCCCTTGAGATGCCCGAGGCCGAACTCCTCGGGTCCGCGGCCGTCGACGAGGATCGCGCCGGCCTTCATCGCCTCGCGGACCTCGCCGTAGCTCATCGCGGTGGGCATCTCGGTCTCGTCGAGCAATTCGCGGCCCTGGCGGTTGAGGATCGCGTTGTAAACGAAATACCCCGGTGCCGGCGGCTGGCCTTCGGTCACGAGTTCGACGAAGCGGGCCTTGTCCGGAGCCCGCAGCGCATAGTTGGTCTTGCGCTGCTCCCCCATCGTCGACCACAGCTCCGTCGAGAGGTTCTTGCCGCACGCCGAGCCCGCGCCGTGCGCGGGGTAGACCCGGGTGGTGTCCGGCAGCGGCATCAGCTTGGTGTGCAGCGAGTCGTAGAGCTTGTCGGCAAGCTCGTCGCGGGTGAAGCCGATGGAGGCCAACAGATCCGGGCGGCCGACATCGCCGATGAACAAGGTGTCGCCAGTGAGCACGCCGTAGGGAACGGTGTCGTCGGCATGCTCGTAGATGACGATGCTCATCGACTCCGGGGTGTGGCCGGGGGTATGCCGGAACTCCAACTGGACGTCGCCCAGCGAGTAGCGCTCGCCGTCGGCGACTCCCATGAAGTCGAACTCCGCCTCGGCCACCGAGGAGTAGACGATCTTGGCGCCGGTGGCCTCGGCGAGTTCGAGATGACCGGAGAGGAAATCGGCGTGGAAGTGGGTCTCGATGACCAACTCGATGGTCATGCCCAGTTCCTTGGCATCGGCGATGTACTCGCTGACGTCACGCTGCGGGTCGACCACCACGGCGCGGCCGGTGGTCTCATCACCGATCAGGTACGACGCGTGCGACAGGCACTCCAGGTAGTACTGGTTGAACTTCATGGCTCGATTCCCCTTGGCTTTCGTGGTGGCAGCAGACTCATCGTGCAATACCCCTATGGGTATGTCAAGTACCCGGGGGGGTATGAATATTCCTGGTTGCTTTTACCCCCTGGGGTATGGCTACGATGCGGGGAGGAACATATCCCCGGCGGTATGTGGATTCCTTCGGGGTCCACTCCTGCAGACCGTGGTGGGGTGGCCGAATGGCGAGGCAGCGGCCTGCAAAGCCGTCTATGCGGGTTCGAATCCCGTCCCCACCTCATCCTGTGGTCGCGATCAGGCACCAGGCCGTCAGCCCAGTGACCGAACCCATAGCGCAGCAGTCGGCCTCCGGAGATGCGCGAGGCTGCCGACATGCTCAAGGCTGACGGGCTGCCAACAGGTCTGACCGTCGGCGCCGCCGGCGTCCTTCAGCGGTCGAAGGACCGATGCTGTGCAGGTTGGTACCCCGCCCTATGTGCGCCCGGGAAGTCTCATGACCGTCCGGACGATCGGCAGCAGCGACTTCTGCCACACGGCCGACGGCATTCCGAACGGCGGATCCAGGTTGAGCACCCGCGCGGTCGCGATGGTCTGCGCTTCGGTGTATTTCAACAGACCCTCAGGGCCGTGGCGGCGGCCCACCCCGGAGGTGCCCATGCCGCCCATCGGCGCGCTGAGGCTGCCCCAGGCGAAGGCGTAGCCCTCGTTGACGTTGACGGTTCCCGACCGCAGCCGCGCCGCGATACGCTCGCCCTCGGCGTCAGAGGCCGCCCACACGCTGGCATTGAGTCCATATTCGGTGTCGTTGGCCTTCTCGATCGCCTCCTCCACGTCGGCGACCGGGTAAATGGAGACCAGCGGCCCGAACGTCTCGTTGGCGGCGCACTCCATCTCGGGGGTGACGTCGGCCAGCACGGTGGGTTCGTAGAACAGCGGCCCGATATCGGGGCGCCCCTTGCCGCCGGCGATCACTTTGGCGCCCTTGGCTTTTGCATCCTCGACATGGTCGGACACCGTCTTGAGCTGACCTTCGGAGATGAGGCTGCCCATGTCGGCGCTGAAGTCGTAGCTCTTGCCGAGCTTCATCTTGCGCACCGCGTCGCCGAACTTAGCCGTGAATTCCTCGGCAATGTCCTTCTCGACGTAGATCCGCTCGATGGAGATGCACAGCTGCCCGGCGTTGGAGAAACACGCCCGGGTGGCCGCCTTGGCCACCTTGTCGAGGTTGACGCCGCGGGTCACGATCATCGCGTTCTTGCCGCCGAGTTCGGCGGAGAATCCGATGAGCCGGCGGCCGCACTGCTCGGCGAGCTGACGGCCGGTGGCCGTTGACCCGGTGAACATCAGGTAGTCGCAGTTCTCCAGGATGGCAGTGCCGACCACCGATCCGGGGCCGGGCACGATCGCGTAGAGCGCCCGCGGCAGGCCGGCTTCGTAGAGCAGTTCGGCGCAGGCCAGCGCGCAGTAGGGCGTCTGGCTGTCCGGTTTGAGCACCACCGCGTTCCCGGCGATCAGGGCCGGCACCGAGTCCGACGCCGTCAGCGTCATCGGGTAGTTCCACGGCGAGATCACCCCGACCACGCCCTTGGGCTGGTAGCCGACGGTGGTTTTGCCGATGGCCGGCAGCAGGGACTGCACCCTGTGCGGTTTGAGCAGGTCGGCGGAGACCCGGGCGTAATAGTTCGCGTTGGCGATCAGGTCGATCAATTCCTCCTGCGCGGCCCAGCGGGCCTTGCCGGCCTCGGCCTGCAGGAGATCCATCAGGAAGTCACTGTTCTTGACGACCAGATCGCGGTATCGCTCGACGATCTTGATCCGTTCGGCGACCGGGCGGTTGGCCCAATCGACCTGCGCCGCCCGGGCTTTGGCGAAGGCGGCCTCCACATCCTCGGCGTTGCCGACCGGGATGGTGGCCATCGGAAGACCCGTGAACACCTCCTCGACGGATCTGGTGGGACGTGCGGCGACGTCGGTGATGGCGGCCAGGGCGCGCAACCGGTCGAAGACGGCGGCTGACGGAGTAGGCATGAGGTCCACCTCGGATCGAAGGGGTGATGTGTCCAGCCTATCGACCCCGCCGCGAAGGGTGAGCCCGCACCTTCCCGGGGGTTACCATGCGGCCGAGCGGATCGCGTGGGCGATCCGGCTGCTCTGCGCCTGCGCAGGGAAGGGAGCCGCTGGGTTGACCGGTAACATCGGCTTCCCGGCGGGTCGGGCCGTGGCCCTCGACGACCGGGTGCGGGTGTGGAAGGACGCGTCCGTGCTGCTCGGCGGGGCGCCCTGGGGTGTTCTGCGCATCGCGCCCCGCGGACGTGATTTCGTTCGGCGCCTCGCCGACGCCGGCGCGTGCGGCGTGGTGACGGCCCCCGGGGTCGAACTCGCCGTGGTGAACCTGCTGCTGGCCCGCGGAATCGTGCATCCGGTCCCCGTCACAGACCTCGGCGCATCGCTCGACACACAGGTGGATGTGGTGGTGCCCGCCTACGAGCGACCAGAGCTACTCAGGGCCTGCCTGGCGTCGCTGCGGGCGGCCTCGCCTGCCGCCCGGATCATCGTCGTCGACGATGCGTCCACCGACGACGCGGTCGCCGAGGAGGCCCTGGCTACCGGTGCCGTCCTGGTGCGCCATCCGGTCAACCGCGGCCCGGC
>JBAXUD010000304.1:0-4480 GCA_037129875.1 Mycobacteriaceae bacterium | reverse complement strand
CGGGTTGCTGCCATTACTGCTCGGGTTACGGGCCGCCTGGTCAGCGTGGCGACACCGCCGCGTCAGTGACGACGACGACTTCGATGAAGTCGGCTCCGCCGGCGTGGGGGTATTGACGGTTGCCGCAGTGACTTTCGCCAACGGAGGCGACAACATCGGCGTCTACGTCCCCGTGTTCGCCGTCGCCGGCCCCTCAGGCATTCCCGGCTACGTCGTCATCTTCCTGATCGGCGTCGGGCTGTGGTGTGCGCTGAGTTGGCGCATCGCCACCCATCCCGCCGTCGCCAAGGCCCTGGAACGGTGGGAGCACATCCTGCTGCCCGCCGTCTTCATCGGTATCGGCCTAGCGATCCTCATCGATGGCGGGGCGTTCGGTCTCTAGATTCCGCCCAGCGCCGCCGCCTTCGTCCTCTATTTTTTGCCAGGGCGACGTACCTACAATGTCGTCACGGGGCAATCACGTTGGAGGCACGAATGCCATCCGCTTACAAACTTCTTCAACTCGCGCTCGCCGTCTTTGGCGCGATCCTGCTCCTGGTTTATCCCTTGGCACTCGTCTGGCCCTCGGGGTGGGCATGGCATTCCGGCGCACCCTATGAGTCCGAGTACTTCATGATGATCGTGGGCGTCTACGCGACACTGGGCGTCTTCCTGCTCAATGCGGCACGCAACCCGCAGGCCAATGTCAGCCTGATCTGGTTCACCGTGTGGTCCAGCGTCGTACACGCCGCAATCATGGCGGTGCAGTCCTTCGGCAGCGGACACCATATGGGTCACCTTCTGGGAGATGTCCCGGCGCTACTCCTGGTGGCTGTCGTCCTGTCGGTGCTCATGGTGTCGTCGGGCTTGACGCGATCGGCTTCTGCGGCAGGCATGACGTCGGGTAATTGAACACCTGGCCCTGGTCATCGCGGCCTGTGCTGGGACGCTGCTTGGTCGGTGTTACGTGAACTGCGCTGGAACCGTCACGATCGGGGAGCTGGAGGGCCTGTTATCGATCAAGACGGCGGTGCCGGTCGGGTCCTGATCGTTCAGATCCAGCTCGTAGATCGCGGGGTTCTCGTACACGCGGTAGTAGTACTTAAGGTTCTTCGTATCAGCGACGCCGGTCCAGATCGTGTACTCCGTCGACTCGACACCCGTGTCCGTCACGTTGCGCAGAATCCCCCGCGGCAGATCGAAGTTGTTCATCACGTGCCACGCCGTCCACACTGCTTCGGCGCCTGTTGAACCGGCATATGAATCGCGCGCGTAAAGGCTGGCGCGAATGAAGCGATCAGGCGAGTTGCTGCCGCCCGGCATGCCGACGTAGCCATTGCCCATCGTGATCTTGTAACTCTGAGAACCACCGGCCGTGATCGGGCCGGCCGGGTTGTACGGAGAGAGCGACTTGTAGTGCTCCCAGTTGTCCACGTGAAACTCGAACCGTGGCAGGTTGGTAACGCAGCCGCCTGGTGACTCGACGATCGTCGGCGGCTCATTTGGGGTGTGCCATTCGCAGATGATCGTCTTTCCGCTGGCATCGCCGACGCGCAGGTGCAGCGGCAGTTGACCTTTCGTTGTGGGCGTGAACGGGAAGTCGGTGTCGACGACGACGACGTCGCCGGACAGTAGAACCGCCTCGGCTTCGTCGGTCGTTGCGCAGTTGCTCAGGAGGTAGAGCACAACCTGCCAGCTGGCGACTGCTTTGTCGCGATTGTCGTCCGAAACCGGTGAGAACTCAGTGAACCCGGGGAGGTTGAAAACGCCTGCTACGAGGCCCTTCTCATTGATCCCGTCGGAGCCCAGCGAGTGCGTCCCGCCCGCGATCGTCACGTTGCCGCCGAACGCGTACTTGTTGGTCCACCGCATCCCGTCGGTTCCCGAGCTCGTGTCACCGACGAACTCCTGCCCGCGGGGGAAGTAGCCGATGCACTCCGGCAACGGCGTGTCGAACTCCATCGTCCTTGCGTAGATGACATCGCCGTTGTCGGCCGTTAGTCGGATCCCGGTGCACATTCCGCTACTCCTGGTTGGCGTCGAACGACGAAAGGATGTCGTGCCGCACGATGCCGGCACGTAACGCTGGTCAAGGTATCGCATGGCTGAGTCCCTGACCGCTAGGGCAGCGACCTGACAGCGGCGGCACCGACCAAGAGGGCGCAATCCGCTTGGACCGGCGGCAGGTATGACGTCGCCCCGCACAGTCGACACGTCCACCCCAAATGCCCACCACGGCAGGTGCACGGCTGATTGCCGACCAGCACCTGACCGGGAGCCAGCCGGTGATTATTGGGGCACACAGTCGGCGGTTCCACGATCCAACCTCTGCCGGTTCGACGCAGGCCCACTGTCATACTTGACGCTAGCCCGCAAGGCTGACGGGGCCTGACGAATGGTCGTCCATCGGCGGCGATGCAGGCCGCCATGGCGTCGATCCCAGCGTGCTGGATGCCCGGGGAGCTAGGTTCCATTACGCAGGGGCCGACCCGCCGGGTCGCGCACCTTGTCGGTGAGAATCAGAACCGCATCGATGATGCCCCAGATGACCGCGCCGAGACCGCAAGTGACCAGGCCGACGAGCAACTGCGCGACGCCCAGCCCGGTGTAGCCGAGATAGATGCGGCCTATTCCGACGAGCCCGAAAAGGCCGAGCAGTTGCAGCAACCCGGCCGCGAACTTCGACTTATCGGATAGCGGCTCACCGGTCAGCGGGTGCCGACCGAACGGTGCTGCGGGGTCCAGGTAAGCGGCGGGCGGAGGGTAATAGGGCGGCGGCATGCCCGGCGGCGGGTAGTAAGGCGGCGGCATGCCCGGCGGGGGGTAGTAGGGCGGCGGCATGCCGTCTTCGATGCCTCCGAACTGCGGCTCGCTCATTCATTCAGCATGTCAGAGCGCGCCGTGCCGCCGAAGCCGACTGATCGCCGTCCGCGTTGACTAGTGACTGGCGTCACAGTTAGGTTTTGGGGCCTCTCGACGGGCGGGTGACGGCAACGGTCAGCAAGGGTCTACGGGTCGGCGCGGCGGCTTTCGTGCTGGGCCTATCGCTGGCCGGACCTCAGGCAGTCGGTGTTGCTTCGGCGGACAGTCCTGGTTCGACCGTGCCTGAACATCGTCACCATCGACCTAAGACTCTGGCGGCGACGCTGTTGCATACTCGATCCGTGGCGCGCTGCATTCTGATTCCGGGTGTTGTGCCGGCTCTGTGCGCGGCAATGCTCGCCTTCCCGCAGAGTGCTGCCGCGGACACCACGTTGACCCCTCTTCCCGACTCCCCGTCAGGCAGCGTATTAGTGAAATCCCCATCGGGCGACGCGAAGTGCGCAATAGCGGTCGATCCACATCTGCATGTCTTGTGCGGCCTGAATCCCTCGTTCCCCGTCCCGGACTGGGTGGACTGTCGCCCCCTCCAGGCAGTCGATGTCACGGTGAGCCCCAACGGTGACCTCGAATACGGTTGCGGCGGCAACGGCTTCGGCCTGAACGCGGATCCCGCCTGGTTTCAGGAACTGGAGTTCGGTACCACCTATGAGGCCAGCGGATGGTCAATCACGCCGATCAACGATGGAATCACCTTCACGAATAACGCAACCGGTCATGGCATGACCTTCACCCCCCGGGCAGTGACTGCGTTCTGAGGGCCGCGTCAGGAGAACCGCCCGGTATTTCGGCCCAGTCATTGGCAGGGGACGTATCTAGGCGGGGCGGAAGGTGAGAGCCACACCGTTCATGCAAAAACGCAGGCCGGTCGGTTCGGGCCCATCGTCGAACACATGGCCGAGGTGACTGCCGCACTGGCGGCAGAGAACCTCGGTGCGCGACATCCCCAGCGAGCCGTCGTCGCGCTCGATGACGGCGTTGTCGAGGGCTTGGTAGAAACTGGGCCAGCCCGTGCCACTGTCGAACTTGGTTGTCGACGAGAAAAGGTCCAGCGCACAACCCGCACAGCCGAAAACACCGGCGCGGTGCTCGTCGTTGAGTGGGCTGCTGAAGGGTCGCTCGGTACCCGCCGCACGCAGGACGTCGTATTGGGCCGGGGTCAGTCGTTGTCGCCACTCCGCATCGGTAAGCATCACCGCAAAGGTTTCGTTCGAGGCGTTCGGCGGCGGGCTGGCTCCAGCGAGGCTCCCAAGTGAGCTGCACCCGGCGGTCATACCGAGCAGGGCTGTGCCGAGCAGCACGTGTCGACGGGTCAATGTCGACTGCGGCTGCTGCGGTCTCCGGGCGGACATAGTTCGACCGTACTGTCTGGCCCGGACGACCACCGGCGACAACCGCTCTTACCAATCGGTGACGACTGCGGCGCACACGGTAAGGGCGCGGTGCGAGAGCGCCCGGCTGTCGGTTGGCTCACACCGGCAATCCGGATGGCGGGTGGCTCCGAATTGCACATCAACAACAGGGATCGAGAGGAGCAACACGTGGTGTCAACAGGTGCGAACAGCAGTCCGCAGTGGCCGACCAGTGTCATCGCCGGAGTGCAGGGGGCGTTGCCCCCGAA
>JBAXUD010000303.1:0-4482 GCA_037129875.1 Mycobacteriaceae bacterium | reverse complement strand
GTTCCGGTGCTTCTACGTCTCGGCGCCGTTCGTCGTGCCGAAGAAGGTCGTCGACCGCGACAAGCCGGTCTCGGTCAGCTTCACCCAACCGCGTTCGCTCACCTGGGAGTACCAGCCGCTTAGCCAATCCGACAGCGAGGCGCTCTCGGTCGCCGAGGAGCCGGATCAGCCCGACGAATTCCTCTATCACGCTGACGGATTCAAAAGGAAGAAGCTGCTCGACGTCATTCGCGAGTCGCTGGCGTCGCACCCGGTCCGCCCCCCGCACCGGATCTGGCTCCCACCACTGGAAGCCAGTGCGACCGCCGATTCGTTGGTGCAGTTGTGGCGGGGCAAGCCCTGGTGGGTGGATTACGGCGAGAACCCCGGCCTGGTCTTCCCGGCCGGGATCGAGGATCTCCCCGAAGAACACGCACAACGAGTGCATGTCGTCGATGCGGAGATGGACAACGTCATGGTGGTGGCGACCGCCCAACGGGGCAAGTCGACCACGTTGATGACGCTGATCACCTCAGCGGCCCTGATGTACCGGCCTGAGCGGGTCACCTTCTTCTGCGTGGGCGCCTCGTTGTACCCCGTCGCGGACTATCCGCATGTGGCCGGCGTCGTGAGCACCACTGACATCGAAGGCATTTCGCGAACGATCTCCACCGTCGAGGGTGTCATTCGCGGCCGCGAGGCCTCTTTCAAGCGCTACCAGATGGACATCGCAGAGTTCCGTGAACGTCGCTTCGGCGCCATCCCCGGCGCTGCGACCGATCCGGCAGACAAGTTCGGCGACGTCTTCTTGGTGATCGACAACTTCGGGGATCTCTACGAGAAGGACAGCGGCCTGGGCGATCGCGCAATATCGGTTGCGAGACAGGGACTCTCCTATGGTGTCCATGTGATGTCCAGCGCCAGCGGATGGCTGGTCGGGCAGAAACAGGCGTTGCTGAACGTGGCGAACTCCCGCATCCAGCTGAGGCTGAGCAATCCGGACGAGACGCAGATGGGCACCGGAATGGAGCACCGCCGGGCCGCTCGCCAAACCTTGGACCGCCCCGGCTTCGGCGTGACACGGACGGCGCACGAACTGTTGATCGGCCTCCCGGAGATTCTCGGGCCGGACGGCAACCGGGTCGCGACGCGTGCGGTCGGAATGGCGATCGCCGCGCAGACCGGAGCCGGCAAGGTGCAGACCCTGGCGCGGCTTCCAGAGCGGATTTCCCTGCGCGACATCATCGTGGCCTATGGTTCCGAAGGTGCTGCGGCGGATCCGTTGAACCTGCCGTTCGCCATCGGCGAGAGCGCCCTGCAACCGGTGGCCATGACGACCCGCCAAGCGCCCAACATGCTCGTGGTCGGCCGGCAGGGATGCGGCAAGACCTCGGCGCTGGCTGCAATCGGGCAGGCGATCACCGCCCGGCTTTCCCCGCAGCAGGCGCAGATCACCGTCATCGATCCGAAGACCAGTCTGATAGGCCGTGTCCCGGACCGTAATCTGCGCGCCTACGCCTACACCCCGGACGACATCGACCGGGTCCTGGACGAGGTCGCCGGCATGATCCGCGACCGGCTTCCCCCGTCGGGGCTGAGCCAGGAGGAATTGCTGGCCCGCCCGGCGTGGACCGGCCCGCACCATTTCGTCCTCATCGACGACGAACACGAACTGCGGGCAGGCGGCCTGGTGGGCAAACAGGCCGCGACCGCGCCGCTGTGGAACCTCATCGAACGCGGCCGTGAAGTCGGCCTGCACGTGATCGCCGCGCGATTGCCAGGCAACTGGGCGGGTGTATCGGCCATGAGTCCCTTCCTGCAGAAGCTGACCGGCTCGCGCGCGCCGACGCTGTTCATGGACAACGACCCGCAGACGGTGAAGGTCTTCGCCCGGACCAGTGCTCAGCAACTCTCGCCGGGTCGGGGACTCCTGGTCACCACCGATGGGGTCATGGAAGGCGTTCTGGTCGGCACTCCGCAGTAACGGCTGGCGTGATTAGCCCCTGACCTCAACGGAGATCGACGGCCACCCGCTCGCTCCGTCCGGCGGCGGCGGAGCCTGCTGTTCGGTCTGGACCGCCCCGGTGTTGTCGGTCGCACGGACGGTCACGGTGTGCGAGCCGGGCGTGGCCTGCCACTGGAAGGTCCACAACCGCCAGGTGTCGTTGGAGTAGCCGGCACCCAGGGTCGCCGGCTGCCAGGGACCGTCGTCGATGCGCACCTCGACGGTCTTGATGCCGCGGTTCTGCGCCCAGGCCACACCGCCGACGGTGACCGGTCCGGCTGTCAAGCGGGCGCCGC
The DNA here is from genome assembly GCA_037129875.1 of Mycobacteriaceae bacterium. Taxonomy (GTDB): domain Bacteria; phylum Actinomycetota; class Actinomycetes; order Mycobacteriales; family Mycobacteriaceae; genus Mycobacterium. The sequence goes on along the minus strand of JBAXUD010000303.1, from coordinate 2,202 downwards.
TTCGGGGAACGTCGATGCGGGACTCGGTCTTGATGGGCGCCTTGGCCGACCACCCCAATTTGGTCCAGTACGCCTCGGCCCGGTCGAAGCGGGTCAGCTCCAGATCCACCACCCACTTGGTGGCGGAGACGAAGCCGTACAGACCCGGCACCACCAACCGGGCCGGATAGCCGTGTTCGACCGGCAGCGGCACGCCGTTCATTCCCACTGCCAGCAGCGCCTCCCGGTCGTCGGTGAGCGCCTCGACCGGGGTTCCCGCCGTGAATCCGTCCGAGGACGTCGAGAGCACCATGTCGGCATCCGGATGAATGCCGCTGCGCTTCAACAGGTCCCGGATCCGGTAACCGGTCCACATGGCATTGGAGATCAGATTCCCGCCGACCGGATTGGACACACAGGTCAGAGTGACCGGCCGCTCGACGACCTCGAACCCGGCGAGATCGGCGAAGGTGTAGGTGATCTCGCGATCGACCATGCCGTGGATTCGCAGCTTCCATTCCTCGCGGGACAACTGGGGCACACTCAGCGCAGTGTCGATCCGGTAGAAGTCGGAGTTGCTGGTGATGAAGCTCGGCAGGTCCACACCGGCCGGCTGCACACCGGGCGGTATCGGCGGCGCAGGGGAGGCGATCTTCGGCAGGGCGAAGGCATCGCGGTCGGCGGCGACGGAGCGGCGCTGGCGGCCCAGCACTGTCCCGCCGACCCCGCTGAGGGCACCGAAACCCAAGAGCCCCAACGTCTGCAGCGAGCGCCGCCGCTCGGTATCCGGCGCGGGCGCATCGGTGTCCCCACCTGCCGCCGCCGGTGCTCGGGTGAGAAGACGCAGGGCAGCGATACCGCAGAGCATTCCCAGCACGGTCGGGATGAGGTCGACGACACTGCTGCCCGGTTGGCTCAGAACCGCAAGCGAGCCGGCCAGACCGCCGGCCGCCAGTGCCAGGGAGCCCAGCGGAATCCGTGCCCGCTCCCAGATCGCCGCCACCGCGATGAGCGCGCTGATGACCACCACCACCATGACAGTCAGGAACGTCTTGTCGTTGGTGCCGAACGTCTGAATGGCCCACTCCTTGAGCGGCCCCGGGGTCAGGTTGATCACCGAGGTGCCGACGGCGGTGCGGGCGTCGGCGGCGGGGGAGAACAGGACAGCGGCCAGCTGCGTCACCCCCAGGGCCACCGCCCCGGCGGCCAGGCCCGCCGACATCCGGGCACTGATGGGGCTTCGTGACATATCGACAAAGCTACCGGGGCGGGGAAGCCTTCGGGGTCCACCGATCGGCCGGTCCAGCGGGGGGCACCAGCTTTCTCGGCAGCCGACCCCGCCAGGCCTGATCCGGTGACTGCTCAGTTGAGGTAGTCGAAGCTCGTCAGCATCCCGGCCTCGGCGTGATAAGTGTTGTGGCAGTGCATCGGCCAGTAGCCGGGGTTGTCGGCGAGGATGGCGACCTTGACCGACTGGCCGGGCAACACGATGACGGTGTCCTTACGGGCCCCCTGCGTGCCGTCCGGGTTGAGTATCGCGAAGGTGTGGCCGTGCAGGTGCATCGGATGCCACATCCGGGTCTTGTTGACGAAAGTCAACGTCGCCTGCTGGTCCTGCCAGACGGTGAGCGGCTTGTTGTCCGGGAAGGAGCCGTTGATGCCCCACTGGTAAGCGGCGTCGGCGGCAGTCAGGTCGGCCACCAACTCGGTGTCGGGCTTGGTGAACTTCAACTGTGCTTCCTCGGGGGCCGCGAACAGGTCGATGGTCCCGACCTTCCCGTTGAGTTCCGGCGGCCGGAAGTCGGCCACCGGTGCGGTTCCGACGCCGGTCGCCAGCAGGGCACGGCCCAGCGCATTCTTCCCCTCCGCGGAAGCGACCAGTGGGAACACGCCGTCGCCGGCGGTGACGATCACGTCGTAACGCTCGCCCATGCCGATCAGCAGTGCGTCGACATCGGTCGGGACCACCGGGAATCCGTCGGTGTGGGTGACCTTCATCCGGTGGCCGCCAAGGGCAACCCGGAACGCGGTGTCCGACCCGGAGTTGATGAACCGGATCCGGATGCGTTGTCCGGGCTTGGCCCGGAACGTGGTGGGTGCCTCGGGGATTCGGCCGTTGACGACGTAGTAGGGGTAGGTGACGTCGCCGGGATCGCCGCCGAGCAGCGAGCCGCCGCCTGCCTCAGACATCTGGCCCATGCCGCCCCCCGAACCCCCCGACCC
>JBAXUD010000302.1:0-4517 GCA_037129875.1 Mycobacteriaceae bacterium | reverse complement strand
GTTGGATGACGCGCCTGCGCTGACGCTTACAGCCAAGACGCCTAACCCGAAGCGATAGCGTTGCGACCCGCACCGGTGGGCACGTCATCGTCGGTCACCGATCACCTCCTCGAAGCGGCCGGTCTTGGTGTGCAACATGATCCGGTACACCGAGCCGCGGCGCAGCGCGGAGAGATCCGGCGGCGGCTGATGCGGCGGGAACTTCAACAGCGGCATGATTCGCTCGACCAGCAAACCCAGGCCGGTATCCCAGTCCTGGCCGTGGCACTCCTCGAACGTTCCCCAGGCGATCACGCTCTGCCAGTTCGACATGTCATCGACGTGTTCGACCTCCACGCAGACCTCGGGGTGGGCACGCATGGCCCGCAGCTTCGCGCCGTCCATCCCATGACCCCAGACGTAGGTGCCGTCGTAGACGTAACTGACCGGAACCACATACACCCGGCCCTCGCTGAGGCAGCCGATGCGGGCGATCACCTCAGTGCGCAGCAGATCCTCGATCTGGGATCCGGTCAATTCGCCGAGCATGGTTCCTCCCTCAGGGCCCGATGGCCAGGCCGATCAACGTCAGCGTGGTGGTCAGTTCGATGGCCGCGCCCATGACATCGCCGGTGATGCCCCCGAATCGGCGCACGCAATGGTTGATCAGAGCCGCCGCGGCCACCAGTGCGACCGCCACCGCGAGCGGCCCCTGCCACGGTCGTGGTGTTGCCACCGCCGCGCATGCGGCCACCAGTGCCGTCCATCCGGCCACCACCCACGGCGGCTGGCTTCCGGCGACCCTGACGCCAAGGCTGCTGCCCCCGGCCGCGGGAACGCCGTGCCGCGCCGCGAGCACCGCGGCCACCCGGCCCGACGCGACGGCGGTCACCGCCGCGGCCGTCGCGGTCGCACCCGCCGCCAGCGCGGTGAATGCCGCCGCCTGGGTCAGGATCACCACACCGACCGCCGCCACTCCGAATGCTCCGGTGGACCCCTCGCGCATGACCTCCAGCGCGCGTTGCGCGGGGCCGTAGCACCCGAGGCCGTCCATCGTGTCGGCGAGTCCGTCGATGTGCAGGCCCCGGGTCAGCACCAGCAGGGCCGTGACGGTCAGTGCCCCGGTCAGCATGTTGTGCGGGCCGAAGGCCGCAGTCCCCGTCCACAGCACCGCGGCGGCGATCAGGCCCAGCGTCGCACCGACCAACGGCAGCGCGGCGACCGTGCCGCGGCCGGGGCCCGTTCCGCGACGGCCGACCGGCAGCACCGTGCCGAAGGTGAAAGCGCTTGCCAGACTGGCGATCACGGTGCACCGGCGGAGCCGGGTCCCGACACGCCGGCGTCGCTGAACGTGGCCATCGCGGACAACGTCGCCACCGCCGCGCGGACGATCGGCAGCGCCACCGCGGCGCCGGTGCCCTCACCGAGTCGCAGTCCGAGATCGACGATCGGTGTCAGGTTCAGTTGAGTCAGGGCGAGTGCGTGTGCCGGTTCGGGGGAGCGGTGCCCGGCCTGCCACCACAGCCGCGCTCCGGGCGCCAGTTGTTCGGCCACCAGCGCGGCGGCGGTGACCACCAGTCCATCCAGCAGCAGCGGGGTCCGCCGGACGGCGGCCTGGGCGCAGAAACCGGCGATGGCGGCCAGGTCTGCTCCACCGGATGCCGCCAGCAGCGCGACGGGATCGGAGTGCAGTTTCCGCGAGCGGTACATCGCGTCACGCACCGCCGCGGTCTTGCGCGACCAGCCGGCGTCGTCGATCCCGGTGCCCCGGCCCACGGCCACCACGGGTTCGGTGCCGGTCAGGGCGGCCACCAACACCGTTGCAGCCGTGGTATTCCCGATGCCCATGTCGCCGGCGATGAGTAAGTCCGCTCCGCCGTCGATCTCCTCGTCGGCAAGTCGGCGGCCGAGCGCCAGGGCGGCCTCGGCTTCGGCGGTGGTCATCGCGTCCTCGACCGCGATGTTGCCGCTCGAGCGGCGGACCCGGTCCGGTCCCGCCCCGGCGTCGCGGTTCACCGCGACGTCGACGGTGCGGACAGTCGCGCCGGCCAGTTCCGCCAGCACGTTGATCGCCGCGCCGCCGGCCTCGATGTTGTCCACCATCTGCCCCGTTACCTCAGGGGGATAGGCCGACACGCCGCTGCGCGCCACGCCGTGGTCCCCGGCGAAGACGACGATCCGGACACGCTCGAATTGCTTTGGGGGGCAATGCCCTTGGCAGGAGGAAACCCACACGGACAGATCCTCCAGGCGGCCCAGTGCGCCCTGCGGCTTGGTCAGAAGGTCCTGACGCCGGCGGGCGGCGGCAGCAACGCGCCCGTCGGGGACACAGACCTCACCGAACTCCATCAGCCGGACTCCCGCACGGCCGCAGGCTTGACCCACAGGGGCTGGCCGGCGACCACCAGCACCACCCGCTGGCAGCAGTCCGCCAGGCGCTGATTGAGTGTGCCCAGTTCATCGGCGAACCGGCGGCCCGCCGCCGTGGCCGGCACCACCGTCAGGCCGACCTCGGGACTCACGAGCACCAGGGGTGACGGGAATGTCTGCACCGCGTCCACCAGCTCGGCCACGTCGGCGTCAATCGAGCCGCCGTCCCAGCCACGGCGGTCAAGGGCGGCGGTGAGCCAGTTGCCCAGATCGTCGACCAACACCGGGGTCTGCGGCGCGGTGCGCAATTGCGTTGCCACATAGGGTGTTTCGACGGTGTGCCACCAGGGCGGCCGGCGGTGGCGATGCGCGGCGATGCGCTGATCCCAGGCTGGATCATCGGGAATCGACGAGGCGGTTGCGATGTAGCTGACGGTGTCGCCCACCGTCAGGCTCTGGGCGATCACCGCCTCGGCCCAGCGCGACTTCCCCGATCTGATTCCGCCCAACACCAGGGTGCGCACGCGTGGATCAGACGACCTTGGCGCCGCGCTTGACCTGCGGCCGAGGCAACCGGGAGCGGCGCAACTGAGTGGCCCTACTGACCGCATACATACCGAGTTTGAAACGGGTTTCGGTGTTGTCGGGGAACTTCGCATCCACGCACTTGTTCACCTTGCGCGCCAGCAGAAGTCCGTCGACCATCATGGCGATCGTCATCAGCAGCATCAGCGGCGACATGTACAGCTGAAGCCTGGGCGCAGCCAGCATGATGAACAGCAGGAAGAACGCTGCCGGCATGAACAGCCCGAGGACGTTGCGTCGCGAGTCGACGATGTCGCGGGCGTAGCGGCGAATCGGACCCTGGTCGCGGGGGAGCAGGGAAGCCTCGTCGCCCGACGCCATTCGCTCGCGGCGCTGTGTCATGGCGACCCGGCGGGCGACCTTTTCTGCTTTGCGCTCCTCCTTGGTCATCGACTCGAGGCTTTGCTTGCGCCGTTGGCGTGCTTCGGAGGCTGTCATGGGCGCGGGGGCAACCGGGCCGCGCGGTTTGTTGCGCTCACTGCGTTTCGGGGTCGGGCGGCCCTTGGGGGCCGTGGTACCGGTCTGTCCGGCGGGCGTCTGGGTTGACTCCTCGGTGGGGGAGCCCTCGGCGTCATCGGCGTCGTCGGCCCTGCGGCCAAGCAGTTTCACGCCTGCCAGGTTACTTCGCCCAACTGGACGACGAGCCTTACCCTGCTGGAATGCCTGCTGGAATGACCGAACCGGTCCCGGCAGCCTTGCGAACGCTGATCGCACCGGATTGCTTCGGAGACAGCCTGACCGCGGTAGCCGCCGCGAGCGCGATCGCCGAGGGCTGGCGGCGGGCCCGGCCCCAGGACACATTGGTGCTGGCCCCGCAGTCCGACGGCGGCCCGGGCTTCGTCGAGGTACTGACCACCGGGCACCCGGATATGCAACTGCGGCGTGCCCGCGTCCGCGGCCCGCTGACCGCCGACGTGGACGCCGAATGGGTCTTCAACGCGAGAACGTCGACGGCCTACATCGAATCCGCTCAGGCCTGCGGGCTGCATCTGCTCGGCGGGCCGCCAACTGCGCACACCGCGTGGTCTGCGCACAGCCGCGGTGTCGGCCAGCTGATCGGGGAGGCACTTGAGTGCGACGCGGGCACCATCGTGGTGGGCCTCGGCGGCAGCGGCTGCACCGACGGCGGCCGGGGGATGGTCGAGGCACTCGGCGGTATCGGCGAGGTGGCCCGCAGGCTGGCCGGGGTGAAACTCGTCGCCGCCACCGACGTCGAGCATCCCCTGCTGGGCCCGACCGGAGCCGCGGCGGTCTTCGGGCCTCAGAAGGGCGCCGACCCGGCGACCGTCGCCCGGCTTGAGGTCCGGCTCTCGCAGTGGGCCGCCGAACTCGAGGCGACGACGGGCTGTGTGGTCAGCGGATCGCCGGGGGCCGGAGCCGCCGGCGGCCTGGGTGCGGCCCTGCTGGCTCTCGGGGGCCGCCGCGAGTCCGGCGCCGAGCTGATCGTCGCGCACACCGGCACCGGGGGGGAGATCGCTGACGCCGACCTGCTGGTCACCGGGGAGGGCCGCCTCGACGAGCAATCGTTGCACGGCAAAGTGGTCGGATCGCTGGCTGCCGCGGCGCGCCGGCACGCGGGCGGC
>JBAXUD010000301.1:0-4553 GCA_037129875.1 Mycobacteriaceae bacterium | reverse complement strand
TCGCGGTGCCCACCGGCATCAAGTTCTTCAACTGGATCGGCACCATGTGGAAAGGCAAGCTGACCTTCGAGTCACCCATGCTGTTCGCCTTCGGCTTCCTCGTCACGTTCCTGTGCGGTGGCCTGTCCGGTGTGCTGCTGGCCAGCCCGCCGCTGGACTTCCACGTGTCCGACACCTACTTCGTGGTCGCCCACTTCCACTACGTGCTGTTCGGCGTGATCGTGTTCGCCACTTACTCGGGCGTCTATTTCTGGTTCCCGAAGATGACCGGACGCCTGCTCGACGAGCGGCTGGCCAAGCTGCACTTCTGGCTGACCATGATCGGCTTCAACCTGACCTTCCTGGTGCAGCACTGGCTGGGCGACGAGGGCATGCCGCGCCGCTACGCCGACTACCTGCCGACCGACGGGTTCACCACCCTGAACATCATTTCGACGGTCGGTGCCGCCACCCTGGGTGTTTCAATGTTGCCGTTCTTCTGGAACGTCTTCAAGAGCTGGCGCTACGGCGAGGTCGTCACCGTCGACGACCCGTGGGGTCACGGCAACTCGCTGGAGTGGGCGACCTCCTGCCCGCCGCCGCGGCACAACTTCACCGAACTGCCCCCGATCCGTTCAGAGCGGCCGGCATTCGAGTTGCACTACCCGCACATGGTCGAGCGGATGCGGGAGGAAGCTCACGTCGGTCGCAGCCACACCGGTAAGCCGGCGAGGCCGGTCGCGGACAAGTTGGGATTCGGTGTGCCTGCCGCGGGCCGGCTACATGAGCGCCCATCGCGGAGTCGCGACACGGAGTGACCACTTCCAAGGTGTCGGTGTTGATCACCGTCACCGGAGTCGACCAGCCGGGTGTCACCTCCGCGCTGTTCGAGGTTCTCTCCCGGTACGTGGTCGAGTTGCTCAACGTCGAACAGGTCGTCATCCGCGACCGCCTCACCCTCGGCGTGCTGGTGTCCGGTCCGGCTGAGGTGGCCGACGGCCCCGCGCTGCGGCTCGAGGTCACCGAGGCCATCGGGCGGCTGGGCCTGGAGGCCACCATCGAGCGCAGTGATGACGAACCCGTCATCGCCGATCAGCCCACCCACACCATCGTCGTTCTCGGTCGGCCCATCACCGCAGCGGCGTTCGGGGCGGTAGCCCGCGAGGCCGCCGCACTCGGGGTCAACCTCGACGTCATCCGCGGGGTCTCGGACTACCCGGTCACCGGTCTGGAACTGCGGGTCACGGTGCCGCCCGGGCTCGACGGGCAACTGCAGGCCAACCTGGCCCGGGTCGGCGCCGAGCAGGGTGTCGACATCGCGGTGGAGAACTACACCCTGGAGCGGCGCAACAAGCGGCTGATCGTCTTCGACGTCGACTCCACTCTGATTCAGGGCGAGGTCATCGAGATGCTCGCCGAGCACGCCGGCGCGGGGGAGGCGGTGGCCGCCATAACCGAGGCCGCCATGCGCGGCGAGATCGACTTCGCCGAGTCGCTGCACCAGCGGGTGGCCACGCTGGCCGGACTGCCCGCCGAGGTGCTCGACGAAGTGGCCGACAAAGTCGAGCTCACCAAGGGGGCGCGCACCACCATCCGGACGTTGCGCCGCTTGGGTTTTCACTGCGGCGTGGTGTCCGGCGGTTTCCGGCAGGTGATCGACCCGCTGGCCCACGAGTTGATGCTGGACTTCGTCGCCGCCAACGAGTTGGAGGTGGTCGACGGCCGCCTCACCGGCCGGGTGGTGGGCCCCATCGTCGACCGGGCCGGCAAAGCCAAGGCGCTGCGCGACTTCGCCAACCAGGCGGGGGTGCCCATGGAGCAGACAGTGGCAGTTGGCGACGGCGCCAATGACATCGACATGCTCAACGCCGCCGGACTAGGTGTGGCGTTCAACGCCAAACCCGCGCTGCGGGAGGTGGCCGACGCCTCGCTGAGCCACCCCTATCTGGACACGGTGCTGTTCATCCTCGGCGTGACCCGGGCGGAGATCGAGGCTGCCGATGCCCTCGACGGCGTGGTCCAGCCGCGTGTCGAGATCCCGGCGGAGTCCGCCGGCCCGTGATGCGGCACGATGGTCAGGTGCCCGAACCAGCCGTCGACGACGTCGATGAGGACCTGCTGGTCGACTTTCGCGGCGTCACCCTCAGCCGCGCGGGCAGATTGCTAGTCGGACCGGTCGACTGGCAGGTCGAACTCGACGAACGCTGGGTCGTCATCGGGCCCAACGGCGCGGGCAAGACCTCGCTGTTGCGCATCGCCGCGGCGATGGAGTATCCGTCCGGCGGCACCGCCACCGTGCTGGGGGAGCGGCTCGGCCGAGTCGACATGAGCGAACTTCGCCAGCGGGTCGGTCTGAGCAGTTCGGCTCTGGCGCAACGGATTCCGGATGGGGAACTGGTGCGCGACCTGGTGGTGTCGGCCGGGTACGCGGTACTGGGCCGCTGGCGGGAAACCTACGACGAAATCGACGATGTCCGGGCTGTCGACACCCTTGAGAGTGTGGGCGCTGAGCACCTGGCCGACCGCACCTACGGAACACTGTCCGAAGGCGAACGCAAACGTGTGCTGATCGCCCGGGCGCTAATGACCGACCCCGAGTTGTTGTTGCTCGACGAACCCGCCGCCGGCCTGGACCTCGGCGGCCGCGAGGAACTGGTGGCCCGGCTGGCCGACCTGGCCGCCGACCCGGACTCCCCTGCGCTGGTACTGGTCACTCACCACGTCGAGGAGATCCCGCCCGGCTTCAGCCACTGCCTGGTGCTGTCCGAAGGACAGGTGGTCGCGGCGGGCCTGCTGGACGACGTCCTGACCGCTGACACGCTCTCGGAGGCGTTCCGGCAATCCATCGCTGTGGACACCATCGACGGCCGCTACTTCGCCCGCCGCGTGCGCAGCGGCGCTGCCCATCGGAGGCGCGGATGAGTGAGCAAACCGAGACCGCTGAACCGCTGGCCGTGCGGCCGGCGGCCACCGTGATGCTGGTGCGCGACACCGGTCTTGATTGCCTCGCTCCTCCTCCGGCGCCGGGGGCGCCGTCGTCGTCGACTCGGTCCGCCGATTCCCTCGAGGTGTTCCTGATGCGCCGCCACGCCGCCATGGAGTTCGCCGCCGGTATGACGGTGTTCCCCGGCGGCGGGGTCGACGACCGCGACAGGGACGCCGGCCTGTCCGGCAACAACGCGTGGTTCGGACCCGAACCCGCTTGGTGGGCGCAGCGTTTCGGCATCGAGGCGGATCTGGCCGAGGCGCTGGTGTGTGCCGCCGCCCGGGAGACGTTCGAGGAATCCGGGGTGCTGTTCGCCGGGACGGTCGACGACCCCGACGGCATCGTGCGAGACGCGTCGGTCTACCGCGACCAGCGCGCCGCCCTGGAGGACCGCAGCCTGTCGTTCGGCGACTTTCTGCGCGCCGAGAAACTGGTGCTGCGCGCCGATCTGCTGCGCCCTTGGTCGAACTGGGTTACCCCGAAGGAAGAACGCACCCGCCGCTACGACACCTACTTCTTCGTCGGCGCGCTGCCGCAGGGTCAACGTGCCGACGGCGAGAACACCGAGTCCGACCAGGCCGACTGGGCCCGTCCGGAGGCGGCCATCGAGGACTTCGCCGAGGGGCGCGCGTTGCTGCTGCCGCCGACCTGGAGCCAACTGGACTCGCTGACCGGCCGGACTGTGGCCGACGTCCTGTCCCTGGAACGCCGGATCGAGAAAGTTCAGCCGACATTGACTGTGCTCAAGGACAACTGGGAAATCGAGTTCTTCGACGCCGACCGCTACAACGACGCCCGCCGCCGTGCACTGGGTCGCATCAAGGACCGCTGAAGCCATGCGGGAGTTCGTCGGGGTCCACGTCAGCGACCAGCAGCCGGGGATCGGCACCCTGGTTCTCAACCGTGAGCCCACCAACGCGCTGACCCGGCAGGTCTATCGCGAGCTGGCAGCGGCCGCCGAGGAGGTGTCCCGTCGCGCCGACATCGCCGCGGTCATCCTGTTCGGCGGGCACGAGATCTTCTGCGCCGGCGATGACGTCCCCGAATTGAACACCCTCGACCGTGCCGAGGCGGAAGCCGCCGACCGGATCCGCCGGGCGGCCCTGGACGCGGTGGCTGCCATCCCCAAACCCACCGTCGCCGCGATCACCGGCTACGCGCTGGGTGCCGGGCTGAGCCTGGCGCTGGCAGCCGATTGGCGGGTGGCCGGCGACAACGCCAAGGTGGGCGCCACCGAAATCCTGGCAGGGCTGGTCCCCGGCGGTGGGGGCTGCGCGCTGTTGACACGGACGGTCGGACCCTCCCGGGCCAAGGAATTGGCGTTCAGCGGCCGGTTCGTCGGCCCCGAGGAGGCGCTGGGGTTGCGTCTGGTCGACGAATTGGTCGCCCCCGACAACGTGTACGACGCGGCACTGGCCTGGGCTGTCCGCTTCAGCGATGCGCCGGCCGCGGCATTGGCGGGGGCCAAAGCGCTGATCGACGGCAATCTCGATGCCGCCGGTCAGGCGCAGCGTTACGGCGAAGTTTTTGCCGCCGCAACGGCGGGTTAGGCTGCCCTCATGACGGACATGAAGGATGTCGTCGGCGA
>JBAXUD010000300.1:0-4563 GCA_037129875.1 Mycobacteriaceae bacterium | reverse complement strand
TTATGGGTGGTGGGGCATCGGCAGCGCCCGGTTTTGGTGTGGCTGAGCAGCCGGTGTTCGTCGTTGATCCGTCCGGGCAGGTGGTGTTGTCCCACGTGACGCCGGTGAGGATGGCGAATTCGAGGCTGGCTCCGGTCAGGTCCGCGTTGGTGAGGTTCGCGTTGGTCAGGTTCGCGCCCCTGATTCGGTAGTTGGCGCAGAAATCATCGGAGCAGGTCAGGTTGGCTCCGGTCAGGTCGGCGCCGGTCAGGTTTGCTAACGCCAGGTAGGTGCCGGTGAGGTCCTTGCCGGTCAGGTTCGCCCCGGGCAGCGTGGCGAGGTTCAAGTTGGTGCCGGTCAGCGTCGTGCCGGTCAGGTCCGCCCCCGTCAGGTTGGCCTGGACCATGCTGGCGCGGGTCAGGTCGGCGCCGCTCAGGTTCGCGCCGGTGAGGTTCGCACCGCCCAGATAGAACGCGGTCAGATTCCGGCCGCTCAGGTTCGCCCCGCTCAGGTTCGCACCGCCCAGCAGAGCGCCGTTGAGAATCGTCTCGGTCAGGTCTGCCCCGGGCAGCTGCGTGTAAAACAGGAGCGCATCGGTGAAGTCGGTCCGAGTCAGGGTCGCTCCGGTCAGGTTCGCATAACCCAGGTCGGTGCCGCTGAGGTCGATACCGGTCAGATCCAGACCGGTCAGGTTGGCGAAACTCAGGTTCAGTCCGGCCAACTTCACGCCGGTCAGGTCGACGCCGGTCAAATCCACACCGGTCAGCTTCGCCCCGGCCAGGACCGTGTCGGTCAGGTTCGCACCGGCCAGACTGACCCGGGTCAGGTTCGCCTCAGTGAAGTTCGTGCCGGTCAGATCACGGCCGGCCAGGTTGATCCCGGTCAGGTTCGCTCCGGTCAGGTTCGCCCCGGCTACCGTCGTACCGGCCAGGGGATCGTTGCCGAATCGCCAGGGGCCGGAAAGATCGACCCCGGTCAGGTTCGCTCCGGTGAGACTCGCACCTACCAGGTAGGCGTCTTTCAATCGCGCTCTGGTGAGGTTCACCCCGGCGAGGTCCTTACCTGCCAGGATCGCGTAGTCCAGCCGCGCGTCGCTGAGGTCCGCACCGGCCAGGATCGTCCCGATCAGATTCGCGCCACTGAGTTGCGCGTAGCGCAGCGTGGCGCCGGTCAGGTTTGCCCCGTTGAGGGCTGTCCCCAACAGGTCCGCGCCGGACAAGTCCGCGCGGGTGAAGTCCGCTCGGGTCACCACCACCTCGCTGCCACGGATGAACGCGTTCCGGAGTTCCGCTCCTGTCAGGTTCGCGTCGGTCAGGTTCGCGTCGGTCAGGTTCGCGAACTGCATGGTCGCGTTGGAGAAGTTCACCCCGGTGAGGTCCTGGCCGGCGAAATTCACCCAGTTCAGGTCCTGCCCTGAGCAGTCCTTGGTGGCCACACACGCCGCAGTTCCCCACCTACCCACCGCGGCGCCGGCCGGGAACAGGGTGCGGCGCACCAACCAGAGTGTGCCGGAGAGAAAGTCGGTGATCGGGTTGGCCGGGAAACGCGAGAGCCAGGTGCCGACGGTGTCGACCAGGCGCTCGATCGTGAACCGCGCCGCCGATAACGTCTGCTGCGGAGTCGGCGATCCGGGCCGGCAGTGTGCGCAGGTGAACTTCTCCAGTTGGGGTGTCGCGGCTGCCGGGACCACGGATGTGGCGGGAGGTTCCGACATGACCGCCGCCGCCGCCGGTAGCGGGACCACGGGTGCACCCGCCACCACGGGCGCGCCGACCGAGGAGTCCGCCGTGGACGAAACCGGCTGGCCTCCAACGCTTTCCACGGTGTCGATGGCCGTCGACGCCGGCCCCCGATGTCCACTGCGCGGTGCCGGTGAGGCTGAGGACCGGCGCGGATACGCCGAAGTGGCAGCGGGCGTCGGCGGTGTCCAGGGCTCCACCGAGGCTGCGGCACGCGGCGTCCTTGTCGTGGCGGGGCCGTCGGGGTTGGGGCTCTGCCGGATCGCACGGCCGGCCGGGGAACGTCGCGACGGCGGGGTGCGCCCGCCCGCGGCCGTCGGCTCCGCGGCATCTGCGGATACCGACGGGGAACCGGTATCAGGGCTGTCGGCGGCGGCGATACCTGCGGCCTGCGGCCCGGCCAGGGAGAGCCCGACGACGAACGCCGCCGCTGTGACCCTGGCGCTGCTACTGGAATATGACACGAACCGAATCCCCGATCCCTGTCAGGGAGACAGCCGCTGCCAGTTGGTTGAAGGCGAGCCTAACTGGGCTTTCACGCGCTGGTCAAACCCTGCTTCGGCGTCCCTCACCCGCCCGGGAGCACACCGTTCTCATGGGCCCAGGAGTCACGACAGATGTCGTCAGTCACCCGCGTCGCACAGGCAGATCCGTCTTCCGCAGACGTCCCTCGCAGCCGTACTCCGCAGCGTCCGCTTGCTGAGAAACAACAGCAACCGGAGGTATCTGCCGGCTACGACAAGCGGATCATCCAGCCGCGGTCCGACTGCGGGGACCGCCTTGACCCGTTCGGCGCCCTACGCGTCTAATTCCTAGTCACAGAATCGCTTTGCTGATGCTTTTTCGCGAACGCTCATGTTGCTCGCAGAGAACGAGCAGGATTACCTGATGGAGTTTCGGCGTCTCACCGGCTCGCTCGGCGCCGAAGTCCTCGGCCTCGACCTGTCCGCTCCGCTTGACCCGACCGACATGGCGGAGGTTTACGCGGCCTTGTGTCGGTTCAGCGTGCTGCTCGTGCGCGCCCCTGAGCTGACCTCCGAACAGCACATGGCTTTCGGCCGCGCCATGGGCGACATCGAGGTGCATGCGTTCTTCCCGAACCTCGGCGCCGGCTATGAACAGGTGACAGTGCTCGACTCGAACGACGGCGCCACTGCCAGCATCTGGCACACCGACGAGACCTTCCTGCCGCACCCGCCGCTGGGGACCATCACGTGGGCCAAGGAGATGCCCTCCTACGGGGGCGACACCATGTGGTCGAGCACGACCGCGGCGTACCGCGCGCTGTCGGAGAACATGAAGAGCTACCTCGAAGGTCTGTCAGCGGTGCACGACCTCGCAGGTCTGATCGCCATGAAGGCACGGTTCGGCCTCGACACCTACGAGCAGTACGGCGAGGCGATCATCGCGGGCCGGCGCACCGCGCATCCGGTGGTGCGGGCGCACCCGGTGACCGGCCGCAAGGGTCTGTTCGTCAACCCGACCTATACGACCCACATCGTCGGCCTGCCTCCTGATGAGAGCGACCTCATCCTCGGTTTTCTCTACCGCCACATGATCAAGGAGCAGTTCACCTGGCGCCACTCCTGGCAGGTCGGGGATCTTGCGATCTGGGACAACCGCTCGACGATGCACCGAGTGATACCCGATTTCACCGAACACCGCCTGATGCATCGGGTTTCGATCGTCGGCCGGCCCGAGTAGCCGTCCTTGCAACTCGGGTAGATGCCTCACCCGCCCGGGAGCACACCGTTCTCGTGCGCCCAGGCCGCCGCGGCCGTGCGCGATGAAACCCCGAGTTTGACGAAGATGTTGGCCAGGTGCCGGCCGACGGTCTTGTCGCTGATGAACAACTGCTTGGCGACGTCGCGGTTGGATGCGCCGGCCGCGATACGGGCGAGAACCTCGACCTCCCGACTGGTCAGCCCGCCGGGGGCGGCACGGTTGGCCGCCTGAATCGCCCTCGCGCCGAGTTGCTGGTAGATCGAGTCGGCGTTGGCCGCATCGGATGCGGCGCCGTTGGCGTCGCCGGCCTCGCGGTGGGCCTGCGCCATCCACTCGTAGACCTGTGCCATCTCGAAGCGGCGCTGGGTGTTTCGGTACCGCCGCATCGCGTCGTGCAGGATGGGCAACGCTTCGGCTGGTTTGCCCTGTCTGACCAGAACCGACCCGCGGGCATGCAAAGCCCATGCGCGAAAGCCTGGCGAGTCGTACCTCTCGGCGCCGGCTTCGAGTTCGCTGCAGTAGTGGTCCGCCTCGTCGAGGCTGTCGCGGGCCAGTGCGATCTCGACGGCCGCGGGCAACAGCCGGATGCGGCCGACCTCGTCTTCGGCGTCCATACTCATCCGAACGTCGTTCCCGGCGGCGGCGGCCTCACCGAGTTGGCAACGCAGCAGCGCCTCACCGGGCTGGGGATCGAAGCCGATTTCCCGCGCCCGCGCGAAAGCTGTACGGGCGCCATCGATATCGCCCCGCCGGCGGCGCAACTCCCCGAGTTCGTAGTAGCCATGCCCCGTCGTCGGCGAGTGGAACTCTTCGATGCCGGCCAACGCGTTGGCCAGTCGCTCATCCAGCGCATTGTAATCGTCTGTGGCGCTGAGCAATTGCCACTTGTAGATCTCGCACGAGGTGCCGTACCACGACGCCGCCACCTCCGGGCCCTCGCGCCATTTGTCCATCGCGGTGATCCACGTCTTCATGCGGCTCATATCCCCGAGCCGATGGCATCCGTCAATCACGCCGCAGTAGATGTCACCGGCCCAATCCACCGGCACCTGGCCGGCCACGACCGGCATCATCGCCTCGTCCAGTTCCGCGAAACCCTCGCTCGTGCGGGCAAAGGGAA
>JBAXUD010000030.1:0-14914 GCA_037129875.1 Mycobacteriaceae bacterium | reverse complement strand
ACTGTCCGGTCGGTAGGGTCAACTGACGCAAGGACCACAGACTCGACGCGTCGAGTCCACCACGTCAGGCGCGCAGTTGGCCCTTGGCCGGGTCGCCGGCCGGGATGGGTTCGAGCATCTTGAGATCGGGCGCGTCGGCGAGGTGTTCGCCGATCTCGGCGAACAGCGCGCCGACGGCCGGTGCGGTGCCGTGCGTCTTGAGTGCGGCGGCGTCGGCCCACTGTTCGATGAACACGAAGGTGTCCCCGGTCTGATGCAGCGAGTACAGGTCGCAGCCGGGCTCGTCGTGCACCGCCTCAATGGCTTTCGTGCAGGCCGCGCGCACAGCGTCCACGGATTCCGGCTTGGCGGTGAATGAGGCGACGACCACGACGGGCATCGGGTGGCTCCGAATCTGTTTGACGGTTGAACGTTCACCGTAACGCCCGGTCCCCCGAGCCCGCACGGGCCATGATGGGCGGATGAATCGGCCAGCCGACCAAGCACAGGACCGCAAGTCGCTCTACATGACCGTCCTGATGACACCGGATATGGCGAACTTCTCCGGCAACGTCCACGGCGGCACCCTGCTCAAGCTCCTCGATCAGGTGGCCTACTCGTGCGCCAGCCGGTACGCGGGAACCTATGTGGTGACACTGTCGGTGGACCGGGTGCTGTTCCGCGATGCCATCAAAGTGGGGGAACTGGTGTCGTTCTCGGCGTCGGTGAACCACACCGGCCGCACCTCGCTGGAAGTGGGAATTCGGGTCGACACCGAGAACATTCAGGACGGCACCCGCCGTCACACCAACAGCTGCTACTTCACCATGGTCGCCGTCGACGACTCAGGTACGCCGGTACCGGTCCCGCCGCTGGTCCCGACCACCGATCGGGAACGGAACTGGTCCGACGGTGCGGTTGCCCGCCGAGCCGCGCTGAAGGCCGCATTCGCCGATTAGATTTCGGTCTGGCAACGGACCGCCCTGTGACCCCTGTGTCCTATGGTGCCGATGTGGTTGCTGGGATTAGTCTTGGCCGCATGGCGAACAAGACGGCCGCTCGCACTGGCGCGCGAACGACCAGGTCACAAGCCCCTTCTCGGCCAGCTAAGCCTGCGCCTCCGCGCCGCAAGCCGCCGGTGAAGAAGGGGCCCTCACCAGTGGCTGTTGCGGCGGCCGCGGGCGGCCGGGCGGCGCGGGCAACCTGGCTCCTGGTGGCCCGGGGCGCAGGATCCACTGCACGCTCGGTCGGTCGGGCGCGCGATATCGAGCCCGGCCACCGCCGGGACGGCCTCGCACTCGGCCTGCTGGCACTGGCGGTCGTGATCGCCGCGGCATCGTGGTTCGACGCTGCCCGCCCGGTCGGAGCCGGGATCGACGCAGGCTTGCGGACCTTCGTCGGCGGTGCCGTCGTCCTGCTGCCACTGCTGATCGCCGTGGTGGCCGTGATGCTGATGCGCACCGAGCCCTACCCCGAGACCCGCCCACGTCTGGTTCTGGGCACTTTGATGATGGCCCTGCCGGTGCTGGGACTGTGGCACCTGTGGGCGGGCTCGCCCACCGAGCCGGCCGTGCGCCAACGGGCCGGCGGCTTTCTCGGATTCGCCATCGGCGGGCCGCTGTCTGATGGGCTGACCGTGTGGGTCGCCACCCCGCTGCTCATTGTGGCCGCATTGTTCGGCGTGCTGCTGATCACCGGAACCACCATCCGGGAGGTGCCCGGCACGCTCTACGCCATGTTCGGGACCCGCGGACGCTATGCGGACGGCTACGGCGACGACGAGTACGACGATGACGGCTACGACGATGACGGCAACGGCTACGGCTACGACGGCTACGGCTACGGCGGCCATGACGACGACGAGTTCGGGGACGACGGCGACGGGCCGCTGGACCGGCCGATCGAACGTCGGACCGGGCGGTTGAGCGCCTCAGCAGCCTCGGCGGAACTCGCCGTGCCCGATGTGTCGGGTCCGATCGGCACGCCGTACGACAACTACCCGCTCGACGAGGCGGCGGCTGCTGCGGCCAACCTCACCGAGCCGATCAAACCGCGCCGCCGCAAAGCCGCGCAGCCCAAGGCTTCGACCGCTGCGCTCGACCGCGTGGTGGAGGGTCCCTACACCCTGCCGTCGCTGGATCTGCTGACCCCGGGTGATCCGCCCAAACGACGCAGCTCCGCCAACGACCAGATAATGGAAGCCATCTCGTCGGTGCTCGACCAGTTCAAGGTCGACGCGGCCGTCACCGGCTGCACCCGGGGGCCGACCGTCACCCGCTACGAGGTGGAGCTGGGCCCTGGCGTCAAGGTCGAGAAAATCACTGCGCTGCAACGCAATATCGCCTATGCGGTGGCCACTGAGAGCGTGCGCATGCTGGCTCCCATCCCGGGCAAATCCGCGGTCGGCATCGAGGTGCCCAACACCGACCGGGAGATGGTCCGTCTCGCCGACGTGCTCACCGCGCCGTCGACCCGCCGCGATCACCATCCGCTGGTGATCGGTCTCGGCAAGGACATCGAGGGCGACTTCATCTCCGCGAACCTGGCCAAGATGCCGCACCTGCTGGTGGCAGGCTCCACCGGGTCCGGCAAGTCGAGCTTCGTCAACTCCATGCTGGTGTCGCTGCTCGCCCGCGCGACTCCGGAGGAGGTGCGGATGATCCTCATCGACCCCAAGATGGTGGAACTGACGCCCTATGAAGGCATCCCGCACCTGATCACCCCGATCATCACCCAGCCGAAGAAGGCGGCCGCCGCACTGGCCTGGCTGGTGGAGGAGATGGAACAGCGCTACCAGGACATGCAGGCCGCCCGGGTGCGCCACATCGACGACTTCAATGCCAACGTCCGGTCGGGGAAGATCAACACACCCCTGGGAAGCCTGCGCGAGTACAAGCCCTACCCCTACATAGTGGCGATCGTCGACGAGTTGGCCGACCTGATGATGACCGCGCCGCGGGATGTCGAGGAGGCCATCGTGCGCATCACGCAGAAGGCCCGGGCCGCCGGCATCCACCTGGTGCTGGCCACCCAGCGGCCGTCGGTGGATGTGGTCACCGGTCTGATCAAGACCAACGTGCCCTCCCGGCTGGCCTTCGCGACGTCCTCGCTCACCGACAGCCGGGTGATCCTGGACCAGCCCGGCGCCGAGAAGCTGATCGGCATGGGTGACGCACTGTTCCTGCCCATGGGGGCCAACAAGACGATCCGCTTGCAGGGCGCCTACATCAGCGACGAGGAAATCCAGGCAGTGGTCCAGGCCTGCAAGGAACAGGCCGAGCCGGACTACAACGACGGCGTCACCGCGGCCAAGCCCACCGGCGACCGCACTGATGTGGATCCTGACATCGGCGACGATATGGACGTCCTGCTGCAGGCCGTCGAGCTGGTGGTCTCCAGCCAGTTCGGCTCGACGTCGATGCTGCAGCGCAAGCTGCGGGTGGGCTTCGCCAAGGCCGGCCGGCTGATGGACCTGATGGAGACCCGGGGCATCGTGGGGCCCTCAGAGGGGTCCAAGGCCCGCGAGGTGCTGGTCAAACCCGACGAGCTGGCCGGCACGCTGGCCGCTATCCGCGGTGGTGGAGCCGTCGACGACGACGAGGACGACGACACCGGGGTGCCGGAGGACTTCTAAACACCCAATGGTCAGAGCACCAGCAGCATCCGGGAGTTACCCAGAATGTTGGGCTTGATGTAGCTCAGATCCAGGAACTCCGCCACGCCGACGTCGTAGGAGCGGCACATCTCCTCGTACACCTCGGCCGTCACCGGGGTGCCCTCGATCTCGGCGAATCCGTGGCGGCCGAAAAACTCCGTTTCGAAGGTCAGGACGAACAGACGCTCCAACTGCAACTCGCGGGCTACTTCCAGCAGTCGGTCGACGATCGCGTGACCGATGCCTTTGCCTCTGACCTTCGGGTCCACCGCGACGGTCCGGACCTCGCCGAGATCGGACCACAGCACGTGCAGGGCCCCGCAGCCGACAACCTCACCGTCGAACTCGGCCACCCAGAACTCCTGGACCGCCTCATAGAGCGTGACCAGGTTCTTCTCCAGCAGGATGCGGCCCGCATAGGTGTCGACGAGGCGTTTGATCTCCGCCACGTCCGAGGTGCGGGCGCGACGGACGACGCCACCGCGGGTGCGGCCGTCGACCGACTGTGCCCCGGGCGAAAAGTCGGTCACGGCGCAACCCTATCGGTCCGGACTGTTTACCTCTCGCAGGCGATATCCTGGTTGCCGTGCCGGGCCAACCCCAAAACCCTCCTGAGGTCAAGCGTGCGCGGACGTTCAACCTGGCCAACGCGCTGACCGCACTCCGGCTGGCCCTGGTTCCGGTCTTCCTGTACTTCCTGTTCGCCGGTGACGGCCACGAAAGCGCAAGCCGCATAACGGCCTTCGTGATCTTCGCGGTAGCGATCATCACCGACCGCATCGACGGTTGGCTGGCCCGGACCTACGACATGGTGACCGATTTCGGCAAGCTCGCCGACCCGATCGCCGACAAGATGTTGATCGGCGCCGCCCTGATCGGATTGTCGGCGCTCGGCGACCTGCCCTGGTGGGTTACCGTGCTGATCCTCATCCGCGAAGTCGGCGTGACGGTGTTGAGGTTCGCGCTGCTGAATCGGGGAGTGATCCCGGCCAGCCGGGGCGGCAAGCTCAAGACCCTGGTGCAGGCCATCGCGATCGGCCTGTTCATCCTCCCGCTGCACAGCTGGCCGCCGATCTGGTCGACGGTGGCTTGGGCGGTGATGTGGGTCGCGATCGTATTGACCGTGGTCACGGGCTTGGACTACGTGGTGACGGCGTTCCGGGGAAACAGTCCCGACGCCTGATCGTCGGGCCGGGGAACCAACCCAGGCGACTCTGCGTTGCACGTAGTGCTGCAACGAATCGAGGAGGACGGCGCAATGGCGGTACTGCTGCGTGAAGTGATCGGTGACGTGCTGCGCCGTGCCAGGACGTCGCAGGGTCGCACCTTGCGGGAAGTCTCCGATTCGGCGCGGGTCAGCCTTGGCTATCTTTCTGAGGTCGAACGCGGCCGCAAAGAGGCCTCCAGCGAGCTGCTCGGCGCAATCTGCACCGCGCTGGACGTCCCCATGTCGAGGGTGCTCTGCGACGCGGGGACCGAACTGGCCTGCCAGGAGGGCGTCACGCGCCTACCCGAGACAGTGGTGGCCACCACCGTGATCCCGCATCCGGCCGCCATGGCTGTCGCCTGAGCGCAGGGATTTGCCGGAAAAATGATGACCCGACGGCATCCGGCTGTGGTCTTGGGCCCGGAACCGATAAATTGGGCACCGACACAACCGGCATGATTCCCATGCGGCGGTATTCGACTTTGAAGGCGGGCAACTAAATGGCCAATCCGTTCGTGAAGGCGTGGAAGTACCTGATGGCGCTGTTCGGCGCGAAGGTCGACGAGTACGCCGATCCCAAGATCCAGATCCAGCAGGCCATCGAGGATGCCCAGCGTCAGCACCAGGGCCTTACCCAGCAGGCCGCCCAGGTCATCGGAAACCAGCGGCAGCTGGAGATGCGGCTCAACCGCCAGCTGGCCGATATCGAGAAGCTGCAGGCCAACGTGCGCCAGGCACTGTCGCTGGCCGACCAGGCCACCGCCGCCGGTGACGTGGCGAAGGCTACCGAGTACAACAACGCCGCCGAGGCTTTCGCGGCCCAGCTGGTCACCGCCGAGCAGAGCGTCGAGGATCTCAAGGTTCTGCACGACCAGGCGCTCACCGCCGCCATGCAGGCCAAGAAGGCCGTCGAGCAGAACGCCATGGTGCTCCAGCAGAAGATCGGCGAGCGCACCAAGCTGCTCAGCCAACTCGAGCAGGCCAAGATGCAGGAGAAGGTCAGCGAGTCGCTGCGCTCGATGAGCGAGATTGCAGCGCCCGGCAACACCCCGAGCCTCGACGAGGTCCGCGACAAGATCGAGCGCCGCTACGCCGACGCGATGGGCTCGGCGGAGCTGGCCCAGAACTCGGTCGAGGGCCGGATGATGGAAGTTCAGCAGGCCGGCGTGCAGATGGCCGGGCATTCCCGGCTGGAGCAGATCCGCGCCTCGATGCGCGGTGAGTCCCTGCCCTCCGGCGGTGCGGCGGCCCCGGCCACCCCGTCCACGTCGGCCATCATCACCCCTGAGCCCGAGCAGCCGCTCGGCCAGTAAGGCATTACTAGGAGGCGTTACTCGATGACGGTGAAAGCCGAGCAGGGCTCACGTCACTGGCGTTCGGCGCTGCAACGTAGCGTCGACACCGTCAGCGAGTACGCCGATGTCGCCGCGCAGAAACTCAGCGCGGTCTCCGATCCGCGCGCCCGGCTGCTGCGTAAACGGCGCTGGGCGTTGCGGCTCGGACTCTTCTTCGGTTTCGCGTCGGTGTTCTGGGTTTTCGTCACCGGTCTGCTCGCAGCGTGGAGCACCCCGGTGTGGGGATTGCTGATCACCGGGCTTATCGCCGCCGGTGCCGCACTGCCCGCAACCCTGTGGCTGTTGCGCTATCGGTGGCTTCGCGGAGAGCCGCTGCCGCCGCAGCGTGAGGTGAGCGGCCGCCGGCTTCCGCCGTCCGGTTCGGCCACCCGGTCGGCGATGTCCGCCCTGGGGGCCTCCGAGCGGGGATTGCATTCGCTGCTGGCGGTGCTTGACCGCGGACAAATGCTGCCGGCCGACGAGATCCGCGATCTGACCGCCGCGGCGGGCCGCTCCGCTGCCACCATGGCGGCCACCGCCGCACAGGTGGTCTCGATGGAATGCGCCGCGGGGGCGGACCCGCACGCGCGGTCCTATCTGGCGCCGACGGTCAATGCGCTCACCGCCCAGCTCAACAGCGGGGTGCGCCAGTACAACGAGATGGTCACCGCGGCAGCGCATGTCGTCTCATCGGCCAATGCGGGCGCGCCGGTGATCGAGCAGCGCTACCGCCACGAACTCGTCGATGCCACGGATCGGCTGCTGGGGTGGGCTCAGGCGTTCGAGGAGTTGGGTCCGGCCGGGCGGATCTGAGCGGGCCGCGTCAGCGCAGCGTGGGTCGAAGCGACGGAACGGCCGCGCCCAGCGCCCCGCGAACCAGGCCCTTGGTCATATCCCACATGTCGAAATAGTCGCGCCACAGCGTGATTCGGCCGTCTGACACCTCGAACACGCCGCACACCCAGAACTGCAGGCGCAGCCGACCGAACACCAGGACGTCGGTGCGTTCGGTCAGCACTGTGGATCCGTTGACCGCGATGCGGTGGATCTTCGCTTCGAAGCCCACCCGTCCCTCCATGCCGCGGAACAGCTTCATCGCCCGGGCGCGGCCGCGGATCGTCGGGAACCCGACGTTCTGGTAGACGAGATTGTCGTCGAGCACCGCCCCGACGCCGTCGAAGTCCTGGGCCGCCAGGCTGCTGAGCATCACCTCGACGGTGTGCGCATTGTCGACATCGGAACTGACGTAGATCTGGTCGGTCATGGGGTCCACCCTAGCCGCGCCTCCGCTGTGGCAGGGTGGGGCCGATGCGGGTCGCTGTGGTCGCCGGGCCGGAGGCCGGGCACGCCTTTCCCGCGATCGCCCTGTGCCTTCGTTTCCTGGCTGCCGGTGATGTCGCGGTGCTGCTGACTGGGCGCCGGTGGCTCGATACCGCCCGAGCGGCCGGCATCGAGGCCTGCGAGCTTGCCGGGCTGGATCCGGAGGAGTCCGACGACGATGACGACGTCGGCGCCAAGATACACCAGCGCGCTGCCCGGATGGCTCGTCTGAATCAGGCTGCGCTGCAACAGCTTCGAATCGATCTGGTGGTCTCCGACGTGATCACCGTCTGCGGCGGCATGGCTGCTGAGTTGCTGGGCGTGCCGTGGGTGGAACTCAGTCCCCATCCGCTGTACCTGCCGTCGCGGGGCCTGCCGCCGATCGGCAGCGGCCTGGCGCCGGGCAACGGCGCCTCCGGACGGCTGCGCGACGCCGTCATGCGCGCCTTCACCGCCCGCTCGATCCGGGTCGGCGATCGCCAGCGCGCTGCCGCCCGCGCGAGCATCGGCCTCCCCGCCCGCGATCCCGGTCCGCGTCGTCGCCTCATCGCCACCCTGCCGGCGCTGGAGGTGCCACGACCGGACTGGCCGACTGAGGCCGTCGTCGTCGGCCCGTTGCACTTCGAGCCGACCGCCGCCGTGCTTGCCGTCCCGCCTGGCGCCGGGCCGGTGGTCGTGGTTGCCCCGTCGACCGCCCTCACCGGCACTGCCGGCCTGACCGAGCTTGCGCTGCGGCACCTGGTTCCCGGGCGCACACTGCCGGCCGGGTCACGGCTGGTGGTGTCCCGGCTCGGGGGCGACGATGTGGCGGTCCCGTCGTGGGCGACGGTGGCCCGCGTCCGTCAGGATGAGCTGCTGCGCCATGCCGATCTGGTGGTATGTGGCGGTGGGCACGGCATGCTGTCCAAAACCCTGCTGGCCGGTGTGCCGATGGTCGTTGTTCCAGGGGGCGGGGATCAATGGGAGTTGGCGAATCGCGTTGTGCGACAGGGCAGTGCGCGGTTGGTGCGCCCGTTGACCGGTGATGCGCTGGCGGTGGAGGTCGCCGAGGTGCTGTCGGCTCCGCGCTACCGGGAGGCGGCGCGGCGCGCTGCGGGGGGTATGGCCGAAGTGGGCGACCCGGTGGTGGTGTGCCGCGACGCGCTTCGCGGCTGAGGCTGGGTAGCTTGGTGGCGTGCGACTGACGCAATTCCGTGAACTCATCGAGGAGCAGTTCGGCCCGGTACGCGGAGCTTCACTGCTGGTCGACCATGTGCTGACCCGACTGGGTGGACGGACCGCCGTGCAGGCCATCGAGGCCGGTGTCGACCCCCGCGACGTGTGGTGGGCGCTGTGCGCCGACTTCGACGTACCCCGCGAACAGTGGTAGCGAATCCCGTATCCGATTGGCCGTTCACTTCGTTCACCGGCCTCCGTTAGCGACACGCGGGCGCGCCTGCTTGCCATCGAACACATGTTCGTTAATGTGGTGACTGTTCGACCGAGCTGTTGTGTCGGAGTTTTTGTCGGAGGCCTTCTCTAACGTCGCGGCTAACCGACCAAACATCCGGTCAACCGAACACCACACCGAACGGAGATACCCATGGCGCAGCAAGCCCCCGATCGCGAGAAGGCCCTCGAACTCGCGCTCGCGCAGATCGAGAAGAACCACGGCAAAGGCGCGGTGATGCGCCTCGGCGACGAGGTCCGCCAGCCCATCGCGGTCATCCCGACCGGCTCCATCGCCCTGGATGTGGCGCTGGGCATCGGCGGCCTGCCCCGTGGCCGCGTCGTCGAGATTTACGGTCCGGAGTCCTCCGGGAAAACCACCGTCGCGCTGCACGCGGTGGCCAATGCCCAGGCGGCCGGCGGTATCGCGGCGTTCATCGACGCTGAGCACGCGCTGGATCCCGAGTACGCCAAGAACCTCGGTGTGGACACCGACTCGCTGTTGGTGAGCCAGCCCGACACCGGTGAGCAGGCACTCGAGATCGCTGACATGCTGGTTCGCTCCGGAGCGATCGACATCCTGGTCATCGACTCGGTGGCCGCACTGGTGCCGCGCGCCGAGATCGAGGGCGAGATGGGCGACAGCCACGTCGGCCTGCAGGCACGCCTGATGAGCCAGGCACTGCGCAAAATGACCGGTGCGCTGAGCAACTCCAACACCACCGCGATCTTCATCAATCAGCTACGTGAGAAGATCGGAGTGATGTTCGGTTCGCCCGAGACGACCACTGGCGGTAAGGCATTGAAGTTCTATGCCTCGGTGCGACTGGACGTCCGCCGGATCGAGACGCTCAAGGACGGCACCGACGCCGTTGGTAACCGGACCCGCGTCAAGGTCGTCAAGAACAAGGTGTCGCCGCCGTTCAAGCAGGCCGAGTTCGACATCCTCTACGGCAAGGGCATCAGCCGCGAAGGCTCGCTCATCGACATGGGTGTCGAGCAGGGCTTCATCCGCAAGTCCGGGTCGTGGTTCACCTACGAGGGTGAGCAGTTGGGCCAGGGCAAGGAGAACGCCCGAAACTTCCTGATCGAGAACCCCCACATCGGCAACGAGGTGGAGAAGAAGATCAAGGAGAAGCTCGGGATCGGGGCCGTGTTGACCGATGAGCTCATCGATGACGTCCTGCCCGCCCCAGTTGACTTCTGAGACCAGCGAGGCGACTTCTGAGACCCTCGAGGAGCAGGCGCACGCCCTGTGCTTGCGCTTGCTCACCGTGCGGGCCCGTACCCGCGCTGAGCTTGCCGGCCAGTTGGCCAAGCGCGGATATCCCGAGGAAGTCGCCCAAGCGGTCCTCGCCAGGCTGGAGTCAGTGGGCCTCATCGACGACGAGGACTTCGCCGACCAGTGGGTGCAGTCCCGGCAGCGGAACGCCGGAAAAGGCAGGCGCGCCTTGGCCGCCGAGCTTCGCACCAAGGGTGTCGACAATGACGTCATCGCTGCCGCCCTCGTGGGTATCGACGCCGGTGCGGAACGGCTCCGGGCCGAACAACTCGTGGAACGCCGGCTCCGGCGTGAGGTGCTCGGCGAGGGTGACGACATGAAAGTGACGCGGCGCCTCGTGGGGATGCTGGCCCGCCGCGGCTACAGCCAGAGCATGGCCGTCGCAGTGGTCACCGATGCGCTTGCCGCCGAACGGGAGCGCCGCCGGGTTTAGGCTCGGGTCATGCGGATCTCGGTCAAGCTCGCACCGACGTTCCCTTACCCCGAACTCGAACGGTTCTGGCGCCAGGCCGATCAGCTCGGCTTCGATGCGGTCTGGAACTACGACCATTTCTACGGGCTCGTGGACAACGCGACACCGACCCTTGAGGGTTGGACAACGCTGGCTGCCATGGGCGTGGTGGTTCGCCGGGCCCGCGTCGGCTGCATGGTGACCGGGGTGACCTATCGCAATCCGGCGATCCTTGCCAAGATGGCTGTCACCGTCGACCACATCACCGGCGGCCGAATGGATTTCGGCATCGGCGCCGGATGGCACGAGGACGAGCACCGCGGCTACGGAATCGAGTTCCCCGGCCCAGGCACGCGGGTGGAGATGCTCGACGAAGCCCTCACCGTGATCCGCCGACTGTGGATTGAGGAGTCGGTCACCTTCTCCGGCCGGTTCTTCAGCCTCAGCGACGCCCTGTGTGAACCCAAACCCATTCAGCGCCCGCATCCGCCGATCGTGATCGGGGGCTCGAAGCCGAAAATGCTGCGGGTGATCGCCCGCCAGGCCGACGAGTGGAATATGCCCAGCCATACGGGCCCTGCCGAGTGGGGCGAGGCCAATGTGCGCCTCGACGAGGCGTGCGCAGAGGTCGGCCGCGACCCGAAGCAGGTTCGCCGGTCGGTGCAGCTGTTCCTGCATCCCCGCAAGCCCGGACAGGTCGACGAGCAGCTGGATCTGCTTGCGCAATATCGAGACTTGGGCTGCGAGCACGTCGTGCTGTCGTTCTACCAGCCGCCGGGTGATGACCTGCTGGAGCGTTGCGCTGCGTTATGACCGGCCGCGACTCGATCGACTAGTCGCCGGGCTCCAGCAACACGCTTGGGGCCCCGGTCTGCTCGATTATCTTCGCGTCCAGCGGTTCCGGCGCCCGCTTGGACCTGCGCAGTCGGCGCTCGACCCGGGTCGCCACCGTCGAGAGCGCGAAGTTCACCGCGATCATCAGCAACGCGATCACGATCAGTGCGGGCACATAGTTTCCATACGTCGACCCGATCACGGTGCCCTGCCGGACCATCTCCAGGAAGGTGATCTGGTAGCCGATCGCGGTGTCCTTCAGGACGACCACCAATTGAGAGATCAGGACCGGCAGCATCGAGGTGATCGCCTGGGGCAACAGGATCGAGCGCATCGTCTGGCCCCAGCGCAGGCCCAGCGCGGAGGACGCCTCGCTCTGTCCGCGCGGCAGCGATCCCACCCCGGACCGCACGATCTCGGCGATCACCGCACCGTTGTACAGCGTCAGGCCGGTGACCACGCCGGCCAACGCCAGTTGTTTGGAGGGGAACACGCCGTAGAGCGCGAAGAGGAAGTAGGCGAAGATCATCATGATCAGCACGGGAATGGCCCGGAAGATCTCCACGATCACCGCGCAGGGCCAGCGGATCGCCCGAATCGGTGACAGCCTGCCCACTCCGAGCAGCAAACCCAGGATCAGCGCCAGCACGATCGACAGCGCGGCGGCGGTCAGAGTGCCGATAATCCCTGGCAGCACATAGGTTTGCCAAAGGTCAGCGGTGGTGAACGGCCGCCACTTGGCCGCCGTCAGCTGTCCCTTGTCGGCAAGCCGGGAGATCACCGCCCACGCCACCAGCGCGAGGACGCTCAGCGTCACCACCGAGATGATGCGGTTGCGCACCCTGGCCCGCGGTCCGGGAGCGTCGAACAACACTGAGGAACTCATCTACCTCACCACCGCCCAACGCTTGCCGAGCCACCCGAACAAAAGCCCCAACGGCAGGGTGAGCAGCATGAATCCCAGCGCGAAGATCCCGCCCACGATCAACAGCGCCGCGGTGTTCTCGATCATCTCTTTCATCAGCAGCGCCGCCTCGGCAACACCGATCGCCGAGGCGATCGTCGTATTCTTGGTCAGCGCGATCAGGACTGAACCCAGCGGGATCATCACTGCCCGAAATGCCTGGGGCAGCAGAACGATTCGCAGGTTCTGTCCGAATGTCAGCCCCAGCGAGCGGGCCGCTTCGGCTTGGCCCATCGGGACGGTGTTGACCCCGGCCCGCACCGTCTCGCACACGAACGCCGCGGTGTAGACCGACAATCCGAGCACCGCCAACCGGAAGTTGCTGTCGGCGATCGACGTCGGCGACTTCGGGTCGGCCAAGGTGATGCCCAGCGTCTGCGCCAGACCGAACGAGCAGAACAGAATTATCAGGGTCAGCGGAGTGTTGCGGACCACGTTCACGTAGGCGGTGCCCAGCCAGTTGAGCATCGGCACCGGCGAGAGCCGCATCGCTGCAAGCGCCGTCCCCAGGATCAGCGCCCCGATCGCGGAGAAAGCGGTCAGCTTGATCGTGGTCCAGAACGCCTTGACGATCAGCCCGCCGTACTTGCCCAGGATGTCGACGTTCTCCGTCGCCGCACCGGTGGTGTCGGCGTCCAGCGGCGGGGGAGGGGGAGCCGCGATGCCGGCCGGGCCGAGGTTGCGATCGAAGGCCGCCTTCCAGCTTCCGTCGCGCTGCATCTCCACGATCGCCTCGTTGATCTTCGTGCGCAGCTCGAGGTTCTCCCGCGCCAAGCCGATACCGTAGTGCTCCACCGAGAACGGCTTCCCGATGATCTTGAAGGCGCCGGGGGACTGCGCCGCGAACCCGGCAAGGATCACCTCATCGGTGCTGACGGCATCGATCGCCCCGTTACGCAGCGCCTCGACGCACGCCGAGTAGGTGTCGTACTGCTGCAACTGCACGCCGGGGTACTTGTCCTTGATGCGTTGCGCCGGTGTGGATCCCGACACCGAGCACAGCCGCTTTGAGTTTGCCAGCGATTCCTGCCCGACGATGTCGGTGTTGTCGGCGCGCACCAGCAGGCTCTGGCCGGTGTCCAGATAGGGGCCGGCGAACCCGACCTTCTTCTTGCGCGCATCGGTGATCGAGTACGTCGCGACGATGTAGTCGACCTGGCCGTTCTGGATCAGCGTCTCGCGCTGCCCCGAGGGCGATTCCTTCCACTCGATTTCCTCGGGGCGATAACCGAGCTTGCCGGCGACATAGGTGGCGACGTCGACGTCGAAACCGGCCATCGAACCGTCCGGTTTCTTCACCGCAAGGCCGGGTTGGTCGAACTTGGTTCCGATGGTGATCTTCTTCTCCGAGCTGCCGCAGCCGGCCAGGGCAGCCATCAGCGCGATGCCCAACAGGGCGATCACGAGCAGGCGCCGGGACAGTGACCGCATCGCTCTAGTGGCTCAGGATCTTGCCGAGGAAGTCCCGGGCCCGCGCCGATTGCGGTCTGGAGAAGAAATCGTCCGGAGCGGCGTCCTCCACGACGGTGCCATCGGCCATGAACACCACCCGGTTGGCCGCGCGCCGCGCGAAGCCCATCTCATGGGTCACCACCACCATGGTCATGCCCTCGCCGGCCAGTGAGGTCATGACTGCCAGAACCTCGTTGACCATCTCCGGGTCGAGCGCGCTGGTGGGCTCATCGAACAACATCACCTTCGGAGCCATGGCCAGCGAGCGGGCGATGGCCACCCGCTGCTGCTGACCGCCCGACAGTTGCGCCGGATACTTCTCCGCCTGGGTGGCTACACCCACCCGTTCCAGCAGCGACATCGCCCTCTCGCGCGCCTGCGCGGCGGAGGCCTTGCGCACCTTCATCGGCGCCAGCATCACGTTCTCGAGGATGGTCTTGTGGGCGAAGAGGTTGAACGACTGGAACACCATGCCCACGTCGGAACGCAATTGCGCCAGCTTGCGGCCTTCCGACGGCAGCACTTCGCCGTCGATCGCGATCGTCCCGGAGTCGACGGCCTCGAGCCTGTTGATGGTGCGGCACAGCGTCGACTTGCCCGAGCCCGACGGACCCAGCACCACCACCACCTGGCCGCGGTCCACGTCGAGGTTGATGTCCTTGAGCACGTGCAGGGCGCCGAAGTGCTTGTTGACGCCCTTGATCGAGATCATCGGGACCGCCGCGCTCTCAGCCATGTGCAGACCTTAGCGGGGTTCTCCGGGCACCGCCCGGTGTCGAAACAGATCCGCCACCCGGGCCGGCCTGCCCGCCTCCGTACGATTGACCATGTGACGTCGCTGCTGCGCCAGGACCGTGACGCGGGAGACGACAACCCCTCGCCGGCCGCCCGGACCTACCAGGTCCGCACCTATGGCTGCCAGATGAATGTCCACGACTCCGAACGGCTGGCCGGTCTGCTCGAGGCCGCCGGCTACCGGCGCGCTCCCGACGGTACCGACGCCGACGT
>JBAXUD010000003.1:0-26660 GCA_037129875.1 Mycobacteriaceae bacterium | reverse complement strand
TGTCGCCCTCGCCCAGGTTCATCAAGCGAACGCCCTTGGTCTGGCGCCCGGCCTTGCGGACCTGTCGTGCCCCGGTGCGGATCACTCCGCCACCCGAGGTGATCGCGTACAACTCGGTGTCGTCGTCGACCACCAACGCGCCTACCAGAATGCCACGGCGCGCGTCGTACTGGATGGTCAGGATGCCTTTACCGCCGCGGCCCTGGGCCGTGTACTCCTCGATCGCGGTGCGCTTGGCATAGCCACCGGCGGTGGCGACCAGCAGATACGTGCCCTCGCGGACCACGTTGAGGCTCAGCAGCTGATCGGCGGTGTTGAACCGCATGCCCTGGACACCGGAGGTGGCCCGGCCCATCGGACGCAAGGCTTCGTCGGTGGCGGAGAAGCGGATCGACTGCCCCTTTGCGCTGACCAGCAGCAGGTCGTCGTCGGCCGAGCACAGCACCGCCCCGACCAGTTCATCACCGTCGCGCAGGTTGACCGCCACGATGCCGCCGGACCGGTTGGAATCGAAGTCGGTCAGCTTCGACTTCTTCACCAGGCCGTTGCGGGTGGCCAACACCAGATAGGGAGCGTCCTCGTAGCTCTTGATCTGGATCACCTGGGCGATGCGCTCCTCGGGCTGGAACGCCAAGAGATTGGCCACATGCTGGCCGCGGGCGGCCCGCAGTGCCTCGGGCAGCTCATAGGCCTTGGCCCGGTACACCCGGCCCTGCGTGGTGAAGAACAGGATCCAGTCGTGGGTCGAGCACACGAAGAAGTGCCGCACGATGTCGTCCTGCTTGAGCGCGGCACCCTGGACACCCTTGCCGCCGCGTTTCTGGCTGCGGTAGAGATCGGTCTTGGTGCGCTTGGCGTAACCCGTCTCGGTGATCGTGACGACGACGTCCTCGCGGGCGATGAGGTCCTCGTCGGAGACATCGCCGTCGGCGGGAATGATCCGGCTCCGGCGGTCGTCGCCGTGCCGCTCGACGATCTCGGCGAGTTCGTCGCGCACAATGGCGCGCTGCCGCTCCGGCTTGGCCAGGATGTCCTCGAGGTCGGCGATCTCGGCCTCGATCTTGGCCAGGTCGTCGACGATCCGCTGGCGTTCCAGGGCGGCCAGCCGGCGCAGCTGCATGTCCAGGATGGCCTGGGCCTGGATCTCGTCGATGTCGAGCAGTTCGATCAGGCCGGCCCGGGCGACATCGACATTGGCCGAGGCGCGGATCAGGGCGATTACCTCGTCGAGCGCGTCGAGCGCCTTGACCAGGCCGCGCAGGATGTGGGCCCGCTCATTGGCCTTGCGCAGCCGGTAGGTGGTGCGCCGGAAGATCACTTCGAGTTGGTGCTCGACGTAGTAGCGGATCATCTGATCCAGCCGCAGGGTGCGCGGAACGCCGTCGACGATCGAGAGCATGTTGGCGCCGAAGCTGGTCTGCAGCTGGGTGTGCTTGTAGAGGTTGTTGAGCACCACCTTGGCCACCGCGTCGCGCTTGACCTCGACGACGATCCGCAAGCCCACCCGGTCGCTGGACTGATCCTCGATGTTCGAGATGCCGCTCATCCGGCCGTCGCGGACCTGATCGGCGATCGAGGTGATGAAGTTGTCGTGATTGACCTGGTAGGGCAGCTCGGTGATGACCAGCGAGGTGCGCCCGCGCGAGTCCTCCTCGATCTCCACCACGCCGCGCATCCGGATCGATCCGCGGCCGGTGGTGTAGGCGTCGGTGATGCCCGTGTTTCCCACGATCAGGCCGTAGGTCGGGAAGTCGGGACCCTTCACCCGTTCCATACACGCGCTGAGGGTCGACTCTTCGTCGGCGTCGTGGTTCTCCAGGCACCAGTACACGGCCTCGGCGAGCTCGCGCAGATTGTGCGGCGGGATGTTGGTCGCCATACCGACCGCGATACCGCCCGAGCCGTTGGCCAGCAGGTTGGGGAACCGGCTCGGCAGCACCGTCGGCTCCTGCACCCGACCGTCATAGTTCGGAACGAAATCGACTGTCTCCTCGTCGATTTCACGCAACATCTCCATCGCCAGCTGGGTCAGCCGTGCCTCTGTGTTGTGGCTCACGAACCCGTTGGTGATGAACGAGTGGTCGTCGGTGTCGACCCGCAGGCTGTAGACCGGTTGAACTCCGGCGTCAGTTACCGATACGACGCGTGAGTAGTAGAACCGGCCGTCGGTGAGTTCGGAAGCGATCGCCCGGACGTCGGCATCGGCGATGTGTCCGAGAATTTCCTCGCCGTCGCGGCGCCACCGAGCAACACTGTCGATGTTGTGCTTACGCAGCCACTCTTTGTCGGCCCAACGCCCGCCTGAGTGGGTTCGGATGAACTTCGCCAGCCCGGGGACCCGGTCTGTGTCGGACCCGGCCGTGCGCTCTGGGAGCGCGGCGAGTAGCGACATCAGCTTCCGCTGCTTGGTCCCGCCGAAACCGACGTGCGATGCGAATGCCTCAGCCTGGGCCCTGCTGGTGATGACCACCTTGAACTCGCCGATTGCATGCCGATACCGGTGCGACACGACACCGAACTCCAGCAGCATCTGCTGAACATCCGTCGCCAGTCGCGCGCTGCGTGTCGAGTAGGAAACCTGGATGGAGTTGCGCGGCAGGGCTGAGCATGAGCCGTCGCCCTCGAAGAGCGCCTGCAGGAATGCGCGCTTGACCGGCGCGGGGGCGTTCCACATGCGATCCGGAACGAACTTGTCAGCCGGCCGAATACCCGTCAGCTCGGCCAGCGGGCTGACCGCGAGGGCGCTCTGCGTCTCCTGCCAATCGGCGCAACCGATTTCGGCGGGCGTGGTGCGCTGGAGCACAACGTGGTCGCCCGGTCCGACTTCCTCGATCAACTTCCACAACAGAGTCGGGACGCCGGCCACGTCCACAAGGCAGAGGAGCGGATGGTTCGCCGTTCCCGTGACTGTGAATCCCTCTGCCGTGGTGACTTTGTAGGTCTGGTGTTCACCGGAGTGGAACAAGCGATCCGCAGAGACTGGGTCGCCATGTCGATCCAGGACTTTCAAGTCCACGACTGCGTCGCTGTTCGGCTTTGCCGGTGCGATGTCGCCGATCCTAAACGTCTGACCGAGAGGGAGACGCACTAAAGCGTCCCCGGTTACGCAGTAGCGCATGGCGGCCGGCGGGTCGTTGCCCGGCGAGCCGAAGTTGCCCTGTCCGTCGACCAGGGGGTATCGCAGCGACCACGGCTGGGCCATCCGGACCAGGGTGTCGTAGATCGACGAGTCGCCGTGCGGGTGGTAGTTGCCCATCGTCTCGGCGACCGAACGGGCCGACTTGGCATGGCTGCGGTCGGGCCGGAATCCGGAGTCGAACATCGCGTAGAGCACCCGGCGGTGCACCGGCTTGAGGCCGTCACGGACCTCCGGCAGGGCACGCCCGACGATCACGCTCATCGCATAGTCGATGTAGCTGTTCTGCATCTCCAGCTGGATGTCGACCGGTTCGATCCGGTCGCCGGCGGTCCCGTCGGGCGGCAGTGTGGTGTCAGTCATTCAAATCCTCTGTGCAGAAGGTGAGGCGTGGTGAGTTAAACGTCCGGCTAAACGTCAAGGAAGCGAACGTCTTTGGCGTTGCGGGTGATGAAGCTGCGGCGCGCTTCGACGTCCTCACCCATCAGGATCGAGAACAATTCGTCGGCGGCAGCGGCGTCGTCGAGGGTGATCCGGCGCAGCACCCGAACGCTCGGATCCATGGTGGTCTCCCACAGCTCCTTGGCGTTCATCTCACCGAGGCCCTTGTAGCGCTGGATGCCGTCGTCCTTGTTGATCTTCTTTCCGGCCTTGAAGCCGACGTCGAGCAACCCGTCGCGCTCGCGATCGGAGTAGGCGAATTCGGGCTCGGAACGCTGCCACTTCAGCTTGTACAGCGGCGGTTGCGCCAGGAAGACGTGGCCCGCCTCGATCAGCGGCTTCATGAAGCGGAACAGCAGGGTGAGCAGCAGAGTGGTGATGTGCTGGCCGTCGATATCGGCGTCGGCCATCAGCACGATCTTGTGGTAGCGGAGTTTCGACAGGTCGAACTCGTCGTGGATGCCGGTGCCCAGGGCGGTGATGATGGCCTGGACTTCGGTGTTCTTCAGCACCCGGTCGATGCGGGCCTTCTCGACGTTGATGATCTTGCCGCGCAACGGCAGAATCGCCTGGTACATCGAGTCACGGCCACTCTTGGCCGAACCACCGGCGGAATCACCTTCCACCACATACACTTCCGACTTCGTCGGATCGGTCGAGCGGCAGTCGGCCAACTTGCCGGGCAGGCCGCCGATGTCGGTGGCGCTCTTGCGTCGCACCAACTCGCGGGCCTTGCGGGCGGCCAGGCGAGCCTGGGCGGATGAAACCGCTTTGTTCACAACGATCTTGGCATCGGCAGGGTTGGCTTCGAACCAGTGGCTGAGCTGTTCGTTGCAGATCTTCTGGACGAAGGACTTGACCTCGGTATTGCCGAGCTTGGTCTTCGTCTGACCCTCGAACTGTGGATTGGAGACCTTGACCGAGATCACCGCGGCGAGACCCTCGCGGATGTCGTCACCGGTGAGGTTGGCCTCCTTCTCCTTGAGCAGCTTCTTGTCCTTGGCGTACTTGTTGACCACGGTGGTCAACGCCGCGCGGAAGCCTTCCTCGTGGGTGCCGCCCTCATGGGTATTGATGGTGTTGGCGAAGGTGTGCACCGATTCGGAATAGCCCGAGTTCCACTGCATGGCGACCTCGACCTCGTGACCGACGCCCTTGCCGCTGAAGTCCACCACGCTGTTGTGAATGGGCTGCTTGGTGCGGTTGATGTGCTTGACGAAGTCCATCAAGCCACCGGGGTAGTGGAAGGTGCGGTGCATGACCTTCTTTGCCGGTGCGGCCTTCGCGGCGGCCATCTCGTCGGCGGACTTCGGGGCTTCGGCGGTATCGCTGACGACCTCGTCGACGACTTCCTCGGGCGTCACCCTCTCATCGGTGAGGTTGATGGTCAGGCCCTTGTTGAGGAAGGCCATCTCGCGGAGGCGTTGCTCGACGGTGTCGAAGTCGTAGTTCGTGGTCTCGAAGATGTTCGGGTCGGCCCAGAACCGGATGATGGTGCCGTTCTTCTTGGTCTTCTCGCCCTGCTTGATGCTGCCCGGAACGGAATGGTCGTAGGTCTGGAACCACTCGTAGCCATCGCGGCAGATGTCGGCCTCGAGGCGGCTGGATAACGCGTTGACCACCGAGACGCCGACGCCGTGCAGACCGCCGGACACCTGGTAGGCGCCTGCCTCGAACTTGCCGCCGGCGTGCAGCACGGTCATGACCACGTCGACGGTCGGGACACCGGACTCATGCATCGCAACCGGGATACCGCGGCCGTTGTCGGTCACTTCGACGCCACCGTCATCGAGCAGGCGGACATCGACCTGGTCGGCGAAGCCGGCCATCGCCTCGTCGACGGCATTGTCGACCACCTCCCAGATCAGGTGGTGCAGGCCGCGTCTCCCGGTGGAGCCGATGTACATGCCCGGACGTTTGCGGACGGCCTCGAGTCCCTCAAGAATCTTGATGGACGCTGCGCCGTATTCGTCTTCTTTTTTGCTCTTCGGGGCAGCCACGGTCGGACGGGTCTCCTCAGGATCGAAAGGCCGGCGGCGCGGTGGCCGCGGGGACATCGTGCCTAGTCTACCGGGAAGGGGGGACAGGACCGATTCTCCGGCAGCGTTTCTACACAGCTATTTGCGCCGTGCGCGGCCAATTTCGGATCGGCATGCCAGCGGACGCCTGAAGCGCCGATCCGAGATGGCTTGGTGGCGCTGAGGCCACTGTGATAGAGGGGGAGCGGCGGCCTCAGCCGTAGGTGTCACGCGGGCCGCGACCGGAGATGTGGCGCGGGCCCTTGCGCCACGACGGCGCGTTGGGGCCGGTGATCCGCAAGGACTTCACGACTCCGTCGCCGACCGCGGCGGCGATCTTCGCCAGCACCTGGGCCTGAACCATTCGCAACTGGGTGGCCCAGGCCGTCGACTCCGCCGAGATGCTCAACACCCCGTCGCGCAGTGCTGTCGGCTGGGCATGTTCGGCGATCTGGTCACCGACGACCTGGGGCCATTGGGCGAACACGGTGCCCTCGGCGACGCGCGGCGACCAGCCGCGGCTGCTCGACAACTCGCTGGCGGCGCGCCCCAGCGGTTGTGGGTCGCGGCCGTCCGGTCCGGGGCCGGACCAGCGCCGGCGGCTGTTCGGTTCGGTAGCTCGCCGTGCCGACGGGGATCGCCGGCCCTGTC
Source organism: Mycobacteriaceae bacterium (assembly GCA_037129875.1). Taxonomy (GTDB): domain Bacteria; phylum Actinomycetota; class Actinomycetes; order Mycobacteriales; family Mycobacteriaceae; genus Mycobacterium. The sequence goes on along the minus strand of JBAXUD010000003.1, from coordinate 20,414 downwards.
CGATCTGCTTGCCCTGGCCGCGGGCTGCCGCACGGGCTTCCTCGAGCGCCCGGCGAACCAGGTCCATCCCGGCCAATCCGGCCAGGTGTTCCGGGGGCGACGGATCACCGTCGTCGGCGCTGTCCGGCACCCGGCCCTCGGAGTCGATCACAGGACCACCAACTCAGATGTGCGGCCGGTGTCGTTCTCGCGCAATGCCACTCCGATCCGGGTGGCGTCCCAATCCTGCGGGATGTCCTCGGCGACCGCGGCCGTCACCAGAACCTGCTCGGCGTCGGCTGCCACTGCGGCCAGTGCGCGGCGGCGAGCGGTGTCCAGTTCGGCGAAGACGTCATCGAGTATCAACACCGGCTCGCTGCCCTCGTCGCGGAGGAGTTCGTAGGCCGCCAGCCGCAAAGACAAAGCCAGCGACCATGATTCGCCATGGCTGGCGAAACCCTTGGCGGGTTGGTCACCCAACCGCAATTCCAGGTCGTCGCGATGCGGACCGACCAGACACATGCCGCGCTCCAGCTCTGCATCCCGGCGCTGTGCCAATGCAGCCAGCAGGGCCGCCTCCAGGAATTCCACGTCGCCGGCATCGGGGGCAGTCACGTCGATACTGCTGCGGTAGGTGATGCCCGCCGGCCGCGAGCTGGGCGCCAACAGCTGATAGGCCTTTTCCACCTCGGGCGCCAGCTGATTGACCAGATTCAGCCGGGCAGCCATCAGCTGGGCGCCGTGCGCCGCGAGGTGTCCGTCCCACACTTCGAGAGTCTCGGAAACCCCCGCGTCGCGGCGCATTCGGTGACCCGCTGCCGATTTGAGCAGGGCCGTGCGTTGCCGCAGAACCTTGTCGTAATCGGCGCGCACAGCTGCGATCGTCGGCCGCCGGAGAATCGCCAATTCGTCGAGATATCGGCGTCGTTCACCGGGGTCCCCGCGCACGAGTGCGAGATCCTCCGGGGCGAACAGCACCGCACGTACCGCTCCGAGCACCTCCCGGGTGTTGCGCACCGGAGAGCGATTCAGCCGCGCCTTATTGGCCCGACCAGCGCCGATCTCGATGTCGACGGCCAGTTCGCGTCCTTCGCTGACAACGATGGTCGAGACCACCGCCCGCTCCGCGCCGGCCCGGATCAACGGTGCATCGGTGGCGACGCGGTGCGAGCCCAGGGTCGCGCAATACCACAGGGCCTCAACAAGATTCGTCTTGCCGAAACCGTTCTGGCCGACGAAGACCGTTCGACCCGGCATCAGTTCCAGATCGACAGCCGACCATGACCGGAAATCGCGCAGTGCCAGATGACGGACATACATGGGTTAGCCGGAGAGCGGAACCCGTTTGACGGCATGGCCACCGAACTGGTTGCGCAGAGCCGACACCGCCTTCATCGTCGGCGACTGCTCCTGGCGCGACGCGAACCGGGCGAACAGCGACGCGGCGATCACCGGCGTCGGCACCCGATGGTTGATGGCTTCTTCAACAGTCCACCGGCCCTCGCCGGAGTCCTCGGTGTAATCCGAGATATCGCCGAAGTTGGGGTCTTCTCTGAGCGCCTTGGCCAGCAGCTGTTGCAGCCACGAACGCACCACGGTGCCGTTCGTCCAGGCCTGAATCACCGCCTGGGTGTTGGTGATCAACGGTTCGGCGGCGAGCAGTTCATAGCCTTCGGCATAGGCCATCATCAGGCCGTACTCGATTCCGTTGTGCACCATCTTCGCGTAGTGGCCGGCGCCGACCGGGCCGGCGTGCACAAAGCCGTCAGCCACATCCCCGGGGGGACGGAGTGCGTCGAAAATCGGCATCACCCGGGCGATGTCGCCGTCGCTGCCGCCCACCATCAGCCCGTATCCCTCGGTCAGACCCCAGATTCCGCCGGAGACCCCGGCATCGACGAACCCGATGCCACCTTTGGCGAGGAGTTCGGCGTGCGGACCGTCCTCGGTGTAGCGGGAGTTACCGCCGTCCACCACCAGATCACCAGGACTGAGGACCTCGCTCAGCGACTCGATGGTCTCGTGGGTGATCGGACCGGACGGCACCATCACCCAGATCACCCGCGGCGCGGCGAGCGCCTCCGCCAACGCCGCCAAGCTTGCGACATCGGATACTTCCGGCCGCGGGTCGTACCCGATGACCTCGTGACCGCCCTCGCGCATGCGCTGGCGCATGTTGAAGCCCATCTTGCCCAGACCAACCAGCCCGAGTTGCATGGAGTGCCTTTCTCTCTAGATCGGGTCAGCCCGGCAGCCGGACCGGCATCAACAGGTAGACGTAATCGGTATCCCCGGCCGGAAAGGGTCCCAGGCCGGAGGGCCCGTCGTCCTCACTGGCCGGCCTCAACACCGCGGGCTTGCTCGGGGTGGTGAACCCGAACGTCACACGACCGGAATGCAGCGAACCCAACCCGTCGGTCAGATAGGTGGGATTGAACGCGATCGTCAGCGGTTCGCCGGCGAATTCCACCGCCAACTCCTCTTCGGCCATGCCGACACCGTCGGCGCCGGCCGAAAGCCGCACGACACCCTCGCTGAATTCCATCCTGACCTGGGCACCGCGATCGGCGACGAGGGCTACGCGTTTGATGGCCTCGGTCAGATCCGCGACAGCGATCGTCGCAACAGCGGTGTGTTCAGCCGGCAGCAGCTGACGATATTTCGGGAATTCGGTATCGAGCAGGCGGGTGGTGCTGCGCCGACCGCCACTACGCATGCCCAACAAACGCTCCTCGCCCACCCCGGCACCGGTGCCCAGGGCCAGGTGAACGTCAGATCCCGGTGCGACCGACTTGGCCGCTTCGGCCAGCGTCTTGGCTGGAACCAGCACCGCGGCGTCGATATCCGGTGTCGCGGTCGACCAGGTGAGTTCGCGAACCGCAAGACGGAAGCGGTCGGTCGCCGCGAGCACGACTTTGTCCCCGGAGATCTCCACCCTGATGCCGGTCAACATCGGCAACGTGTCGTCACGTCCGGCAGCGATGGCCACCTGACCGACCGCTTCGGTGAACAGATCCGCGGCGAGCACACCGGTCTCCTCTGGCAAAATCGGCAACGCAGGGTAATCCTCCACCGGCATGGCCGGGAGCGAGAATTTGGCGCTGCCGCAGTTCAGCAGCATGCGCGAGCCCTCGACGCTGACATCCACCGGCTTCGCCGGCAGCGCCCGAGTGATGTCGGACAACAGCCGACCGGACACCAAAACCGTTCCAGCAGAAGCGATTTCCGCCGGGACCTGAACTTGCGCGGAGACATCGAAATCGAAGCCTGCGATGGTCAGGCCGTCATCGGTTCCGGTGATGAGAACACCGGCCAGGACGGGATTTGACGGCGGCCTGGTGGGCAGGCTGCGGGCGACCCAGGCCACGGCGTCGGCGAAGTCCTCCCGAACCAGGCGAAACTTCAAGTCGGAGCCAACCGTCGTGGTCGCCACGTCAATAATGTCCCTTCATCACCGGCGGCCAATGGTAGCCGGATACGGCGGTCAGATCACTCACCGTAGAGCGTTCACCGCCATCTTGAAAGCTAATCCGCTGGCCTGACAACCACGCTGCAGCCCCTCGAAAACGTCATGGGATTCGAGTTTCCCCAGGGCCCTTCTTCTGAGAAGGAAACTTCAGAGATAACTCAATAACAGTAATAGGGACTGTGCACATTGTGGATGACGTGGTGTCGGCCCTGCTCGTGGCCGGTGTGTGAGTGTGGATGAAGTGTGGATAACTGTGGTCGCATGTGCGCACGGGTGTGGACGGCGCAAGGTTGTTCGTGATGATCCCCGTGGGCCCGGGTGCGGGCCCCGAGGTTGTCCACATCATGTCCACAAGCCGCAGCTGTGACTGGTGATACGCAATGCACCCAAAGTTTTTTCACTGCGCAGGTGCCGGAGAACGGAATTAGCCGCGGGGTGCGCTCAGCGCTTGGAGCGTTGACGGATCCGGGTTGTGAGTTCCTTGACGTGGTCGAAGACCTCCCGGCGGTGCGCCATCTCGTTGAGGATCTTCTTCTGCGCGTACATCACGGTGGTGTGGTCGCGGCCGAAGGCCTGGCCGATCTTGGGCAGCGAGAGGTCGGTGAGCTCCCGGCACAGGTACATCGCGATCTGCCGTGACTGCGCCAGTGACCGGGTCTTGCCGGGGCCGCGGAGCTCCTCGACGGTGGTGTCGAAGTAATCGGCAGTCGCGGCCATGATCATGGCTGAACTGATCTGTGCGGTGCCGGCGTCGGCGATGAGGTCTCGAAGAACGATCTCGGCCAGTGCTCTGTCGATCGGTGCCTTATTGAGCGAGGCGAATGCCGTAACGCGGATCAGGGCACCCTCGAGCTCACGGATATTGCGCTCGATGCTGCTGGCTATGAGTTCCAGGACATCGTCTGGGACGGCGAGACGTTCCATCTGCGCCTTTTTGCGCAGAATGGCGATGCGGGTCTCCAACTCCGGTGGTTGCACATCGGTGATCAGACCCCACTCGAATCGCGTACGGAGCCGGTCTTCAAGGGTCGCAAGCTGTTTCGGTGGACGGTCTGAAGAGATGACGATCTGTTTGTTGGCATTGTGCAAGGTGTTGAAGGTATGGAAGAACTCCTCCTGGATACCTTCTTTACCCTCGATGAACTGGATGTCGTCGACAAGCAACACGTCGATATCGCGGTAGCTGCGCTTGAAGGCGACCTTGCGGTCGTCGCGCAGAGAGTTGATGAAGTCGTTGGTGAATTCCTCGGTCGAGACGTACTTGACGCGCATGCCGGGAAAGAGCCGCTGGGCGTAGTTGCCCGCCGCGTGCAACAGGTGTGTCTTACCCAGGCCGGACTCACCCCAGATGAACAACGGGTTGTAGGCACGCGCGGGCGCTTCGGCAATGGCCAGGGCCGCTGCGTGAGCGAAGCGGTTGGACGAGCCGATGATGAACGTGTCGAAGGTGTAGCGGCGGTTGAGGCTGGTACCCGGCGGTTCTTCGGAGGGGTTCGGTCTGGGCCGATCGATGAAGTAACTCGGCCAGCTCTCGTGGGCGCTGGCCAGTGCTTCGCGATCTTCGTCGATCTCTTCGAGATCGAAGTCGGTGAACGGGACGTCATGATCGAGGGAGTCGTCGTGGTGATGGTCGTCGGAGGGCTCGATGCGCACACCGAGTTCGATGCGCTGTCCGAGTCGGCGGCTGAGCGCATCGATGATGGGGGTGCGCAGATGACGCTCGATCTCGTTCTGGACGAAGGGGCTCGGAACCGAAAGCAGCGCGAATCCCTCGGCGATCGTGAGGGGCCGGGCAAGTTTGAGCCAGGCGCGCTGCTGTGGTGTCAGCTGGCTGCCGTAGTGACCATCGTGAGGACCGCCGTCACCGTTGAGTTCAGCAACGACGGCGCTCCAGACCGAGGCGAAATCGGTACCAGGACCACCGGGACCATCGGTCATCGACAGATCCACCTGGTTCAACTCGGGCTACAACAAACCAAACAATCGAAAGCTGTCCACATAGTTATCCACAGGTGTGTACAGGCGAAGACGTCCAAGAGTCGCAGCGTATGGGGGCTAATCGGGGCGAGCGACGAATCGGCGAACAGGTCGTTACCATTCCGTGCTCTGCGGTGAAGCTAACAGGTTTCACGTCGGGTGCCAACAGGTGGGGCGGCCGGCGGGAAGAGCGCCCACTGCTGTTCCGATCAGTGCGGTTTGACCTGCGCAAGTGACCTCAGTACCCTCGAACAGTCGCCCAAATGTCGGCGACACGGCTGCGACTGGAACTCCGGGACCGCGCCGGTTCGAGAGAACTTTAGCAAGGGCAGCACGGCCGCCGGGATGTACAGGTCGTCCAGTGATCGTGGCTGCCAGAAGTGACGAGGAGAGACAGTCGTGGCCAAGGGCAAGCGCACCTTCCAGCCGAATAACCGGCGTCGGGCCAGGGTCCATGGTTTCCGTCTGCGGATGCGGACCCGCGCCGGCCGCGCCATCGTGACGGGCCGCCGTCGCAAGGGCCGCCGCTCACTGACTGCCTGACCCGCGGGTCAGGCGACCAGTGCTCCCGGCTCAGTACCGGATGAGACGGTCTGCGGACTTCAGCCACACCGTGAAATACGGAGTGCGAGCCTCGCAGCCGGATGTTGTCGTGCATGCCTGCCGCGCCGCCGCTCCCGATGACATGGAGCCGCGCGTCGGGTTCATCGTCGCGAAATCTGTTGGTGGAGCGGTCGATCGGCACCGTGTGGCCCGCCGTCTGCGACATGCGGCCCGCCTGGTGATCAGCGAACTGGATCCAGCCGACCGGATCGTCGTACGCGCGTTACCCAGTAGCCGGGAGGCGGAGTCATCGAGGCTCGGGGCCCAGTTACTCACCGGCGTGCGCCGTGCTCACGATCTGATGGAGCGACGGCGATGACGGCGAAGCGCGCGCCCGCGGAAGGGGGTCTTGCCCGTGCGGTGATAGCCGCCATCGAGGCCTACCGCCACATGATTTCTCCACTGCGTCCGCCCACGTGCCGGTTCATGCCGACGTGCAGCCAGTACGCGGTGGATGCCGTGACCGAGTACGGAGTGCTGCGTGGCGGTTGGCTGGCGATGCGCCGGTTAGGTAAGTGCGGTCCGTGGCACCGCGGAGGATGGGATCCGATACCCGAACGGTCCGGTGCCGGAGACGGCTCCCTTCCGGCGGGCAGGAGCGAAGCGACGCGGGAATCAACACCGCAGCTCAGGAGCGCCGATGTTTAACTGGTTCAGCCTCGACTACGTGTACTACCCGGTCTCGGGGATCATGTGGCTCTGGTACAAGCTGTTCGGCCTGCTGCTGGGCCCGAGCAACTTCTTCACCTGGGCGCTGTCGGTGATGTTCCTGGTCTTCACCCTGCGCGCCGTGCTGTATCGGCCGTTCGTGAAGCAGATCCGCACCACGCGCAAGATGCAGGAGCTGCAGCCGCAGATCAAGGCGCTGCAGAAGAAATACAGCAAGGACCGCCAGCGGATGGCGCTGGAGATCCAGAAGTTGCAGCGCGAGCACGACTTCAATCCGATTCTCGGCTGCTTGCCGATGCTGGCGCAGGTCCCGGTGTTCATCGGGCTCTACCACGTGTTGATGTCCTTCAACCGCACCCAGACCGGCATCGGCAGGCTGGGATTGTCGGTCGAGGCGAACCGGGAACTGCCGAACTACTTCTTCAGCGCAACCGACGTCGGCCATTTCCTCGACGCCCACCTGTTCGGCGCGCCGATCGGCGCCTCGATCACCCAGCAGCACGGCCTGGATGCGTTCACGGTCTTCAGCCGGCCAGCCGTCGCAGCAGTGTCCATCCCGTTGATGCTGCTGGCCGGCATCGCCACCTACTTCAACAGCCGGGCGTCGATTGCGCGCCAGACTCCGGAAGCTGCGGCCAACCCGCAGACCGCCTTGATGAACAAGCTCGCCCTGTACGTGTTTCCCCTCGGCGTGATCGTCGGTGGACCATTCCTGCCGATCGCGATCATCATCTACTGGGTGTCCAACAACATCTGGACCTTCGGGCAGCAGCACCTCGTCTTCGGCAGTATCGAGAAAGAAGAAGAGGCCAAGAAGGAGGAGACGCTGGCCCGACGGTCGGCCAACGCCCCGTTGCCCGGCGCCAAACCGGTCAAGGGCCGCAAGAACTCCGCCGACTCGGCACAGGCCCCAGACGACACCGACGCGGTGTTCCTGGACGGCGAGGGACCGGGGTCCGGGGCGGTGGACTCCGAATCGACGACGGCACCGGGCGACAGCGCGGGTTCGAAACCACGGCCCGGCGCGCGGTCGAATGCGCGCCCCAAGAAACGGAAACGCTAACCCGCAAGGGTGAAGAAGAGGAGACACATGACGGAGACAGAGGCTCAGGAACTGACGGGGGCTCAGGAACTGACTGAGGCACCGGCGGGCAAGGGAGTCCAAGAGGATCGGTTGGTCGCCGAAGGCGAGATCGCCGGCGACTATCTCGAGGAACTTCTGGACCTGCTGGACTTCGACGGCGATATCGATCTCGACGTCGACGGCGACCGCGCGATCGTCAGCATCGACGGCGGCGAGGACCTGAGCAAGCTCGTCGGTCGCCGCGGCGAGATTCTCGATGCGCTGCAGGAACTGACCCGCCTCGCTGTTCACCAGAAGACGGGGGAGCGCAGCCGGCTGATGCTCGACGTCGCCAACTGGCGCCGCCGCCGCCGTGAGGAGCTGAGCGCGTTGGGGGATAAGGTCGCCCGGCGGGTGCAGGAGAGCGGCCAGCGCGAGGAGCTCGCGCCCATGACGCCGTTCGAGCGCAAGATCGTCCACGACGCGGTCGCCGCCGTCGACGGTGTGCACAGCGAGTCCGAAGGCGTGGAGCCATCGCGCCGCGTCGTCGTTTTGAAGGACTGAAGTTACAACGGTGTAGTTCGAACGCGGAAGGATGTTTCACGTGAAACACGCCGCCGCGCCGGAACCACCGCCGCCGGCCGCCGAGGTCTTCGGCGACCGCTTGGAGCTCGCCCGTCGGTACGCGGATCTGCTCGCCGGCCCGGGCGTGGAGCGCGGACTCATCGGCCCGCGAGAGGTCGATCGGCTATGGGACCGGCACATCCTCAACAGTGCGGCGGTCGGCGAGGTCGTGGAATCGGGCGCCCGCCTGTTGGACATCGGCAGTGGCGCCGGTCTGCCCGGTCTGCCCCTTGCGATCGCCAGGCCCGACCTCTCCGTCACCCTGGTAGAACCGATGCTTCGGCGCAGTGAGTTCCTCGTCGAGGTGGTCGGGATACTCGGCATCGACGTCGCGGTGTTCCGCGCCCGGGCGGAGGACCCCTCGGCGAAGGCCGCATTGGACGGTGCCGATGTCGTCACCTCGCGGGCGGTCGCCGATCTCCTGAAGCTGGCGCGGTGGAGCCTGCCATTGCTACGGCCGGGCGGGCGGATGCTCGCCCTGAAGGGGGAGCGGGCGGAGAGCGAAGTCGCCGAGCACAGCGCGGCGATGGCGCGGTTAGGCGCGGTGGACGTGGAAGTGGTGAGATGTGGTCAGGGCTATCTGAGCCCGCCGACTACCGTCGTCTCTGCGGTGCGCGCTGATCGCTCGCCAGCCGCTCGCCGGCGTGCGGCCCGATCAGCCGAGAGGAGAGGACGATGACCACACCGCCCTCGGGGGGGCCGACCGGGCCCGGCGATGTTTCACGTGAAACGTGGGCACATACCGCGGACGTCGATACCCCGATCGGTGCAGCGGCCGAACGGGCAATGAAGGTTCTCCACACCGCGGCCGGCCAACTTCCGCGCCCTGCCCGCCGCCGCGTCCTCACCGTTGCCAACCAGAAGGGCGGCGTCGGTAAGACCACCACCGCCGTCAACCTCGCTGCGGCGCTGGCGGTCCAGGGACTCAAGACCCTGGTGATCGATCTCGATCCCCAGGGCAACGCCAGCACCGCGCTCGGCATCTCCGAGCGCCACTCGGGGACCCCGTCGTCCTATGAAGTCCTCCTCGGCGAGATCCCGGTGGCCGCCGCGATTCGGCAGAGCCCGCACAGCCCGCGGCTGTTCTGCGTGCCGGCAACCATCGACCTCGCCGGCGCCGAGATCGAACTCGTCAGCATGGTCGCCCGCGAGAACCGCTTGCGCAATGCGTTGGCGGAACTGGACCAGACGGACTTCGACTACGTGTTCATCGACTGCCCGCCGTCGCTCGGCCTGCTCACCCTCAACGCTCTCGTCGCCGCCCCAGAGGTCCTGATTCCCATCCAGTGCGAGTACTACGCACTCGAAGGCGTGTCCCAGCTCATGAAGAACATCGAAATGGTCAAGGCGCATCTGAACCCCCGGCTCAACGTCTCAACCGTCGTTCTCACCATGCACGACGGACGCACCAAGCTGGCGGATCAGGTGGCGGTGGAGGTGCGCCGCTTCTTCGGGGACAAGGTTCTCAAGACCGTCATTCCGCGCAGCGTTAAGGTGTCCGAGGCGCCCGGTTACAGCATGACGATCATCGATTACGACCCCGGTTCACGGGGCGCCATGAGTTACCTGGACGCCAGCCGTGAGTTGGCGCACCGACCGAGTCCCGATTAGTGGAGGCATATTCATGACGCAGCCGGCACGGCGCAGGGGTGGCCTCGGCCGCGGCCTGGCCTCGCTCATCCCGACCGGCCCCGCGGACGGGGGGCCTCGCCTTGGGGAGGCGGCAGCCGATGTTGTGATCGGCGGTTCGTCATCGTCGGGACCGCCGGCCGAGAGTATGGGCGCTGTCTATCGGGAGATTAGTCCCTCGGACATCGAGCCCAACCCCCGCCAGCCGCGGCAGGTCTTCGACGAGGAGGCGCTGGCCGAGCTGGTGCACTCCATCCGCGAGTTCGGCCTCATGCAGCCGATCGTCGTCCGCGAGGCCGCCGATGGTGGGGCCGGCACCGGAAAGCGCTATCAGCTGGTGATGGGGGAGCGGCGCTGGCGGGCCTCCCAGCAGGCCGGCCTCACCGCGATACCGGCCATCGTTCGGGAGACCAACGATAACGACCTGCTGCGCGATGCCCTGCTGGAAAACATCCACCGCGCCCAGTTGAATCCCTTGGAAGAGGCGGCCGCCTACCAGCAGCTGCTGGACGAGTTCGGTGTCACGCACGAGGAATTAGCCGGCCGCATCGGCCGGTCGCGGCCGGTCATCAGCAACATGATCCGCCTCCTGCGCCTGCCGATCCCCGTCCAACGCCGGGTTGCCGCGGGCGTTCTGTCGGCCGGCCATGCCCGCGCGCTGCTGGCGCTGGACGCCGGTTCCGAAGCGCAGGAGGAACTCGCCGCCCGCATCGTGGCCGAGGGTTTGTCGGTCCGCGCCACCGAGGAAGCCGTCACCCTGGCAAATCGCGGTCACACCAAGAAGCCAGCGCCGCAGCGACGCAAGCCCATCCAGATGCCGGGCCTGAAGGACGTTGCGGAGCGGCTGTCCGGCACCTACGACACCCGGGTCACGGTCAGTCTGGGTAAGCGCAAGGGGAAGATCGTGGTCGAGTTCGGGTCGGTTGACGACCTGGAGCGAATCGTGGGTCTGATGGACCCTTCCATCACGAAATAGCGCACCCAGTGACAACGGGTCGTTACGTCACGGTGACAAAAATGCGCTGAACTCGGGGCGTGACCGGGTTAAAGATATGAATCATCAACGGCTACAACATCTTTGGCCCCGCGATCGGCGCGCCGCGGTGGCATGGCCCAATAGCGGGCCGGGAGCCGCCGGCTCTCCTATCCTGAAAGTACTGTGCATCCCCGCACGGCGCGAAGTCCCGGGAGATTAGTGTCCGCATCGATCAGGCCGCTGCGGCTCGAGGCATTCGAGCAGCTGCCCAAGCACGCCCGCCGGTGCGTGTTCTGGGAAGTCGACCCGGAGACGCTCGCCGACGGCGATCAGCTGGCAGATCCGGAGTTTGAAAAAGAGGCGTGGCTGTCGATGGTCATGCTGGAGTGGGGATCGTGCGGGCAGGTGGCGGCGGCCGCGGTTCCCGACGACGCTTTTCCCGACGACGGTGATGCCGGCGAAGACGGGTGCCTGGGCTATGCGCTCTACGCGCCGCCGCGCGCAGTGCCGCGGGCCCAGCGCTTTCCCACCGGGCCGGTCAGCGCCGACGCGGTACTGCTCACATCGATGGGGGTGGAGCCCGGCCAATCCGATGACCTCCCGAGGTTGCTGATCGGACAGGTCGTCAATGAGCTGGTACGACGGGGTGTGCGGGCACTGGAGGCGTTCGGGCGCACCGCCCGGGCATCGCAGCTTCTCGAGGAGGAGTCTGCGATTCCGGAACTCGCGCCGGCAATTGCCGCGCTGGGGGACTGTTCGTTCGAGCTGTGCATGATCGACGCCGATTTTCTTCTGGACGTCGGGTTCACCGTCGTCGCGCCGCACCCCTACTTTCCGCGTTTCCGGCTGGAACTGGACAAAGGCCTCGGATGGAAGGCGGAGGTGGAGGCGGCTCTGGAACGCCTGCTGGAATCGGCCCAACTGCAGGAGATCTCGCTTCGCTGACGATGCGGATGTGGCAGCGCCCGAGTCAGACGGCCGGGCGCCCGTGCTCGACGGACTGTTCGTGAGCCAGCAGTTCGGCAAAGGTGAAAGTCCCGGTGGGGCGGTCGTTCTTGCCCAGCAGGTACAGCCGCTTGACCGCGGCGAGAATGCCTTCAGCGAGCGCGTCGCGGCATTCCCGGGTCACCAGCCGCGCCTGGTCTGCTGGACTGGTGATGTAGCCGACGTCGACCTGAACCGTAGGCATCCGCGTCAATCGTAAGAGGTCCCACGTGCGCCCGTGCGTGCGGCAGTCCCGTAAACCGGTGCGCGCCACGACTTCTCGCTGAATGTAATCGGCGAGATTGCGCCCGATGGTCGACACCGACCCGTGCGGGCTACCGAAGTAGAACGAGGCGACGCCATTGCCGGAGGGTGTGGGCTGGCGTTCGAAACGGAGACTGATCATCAGGTCGGCACCCACGGTGTTGGCCGTCGCCGCCCGCTCCGCGTCGGCGGGGCAGTGGGTGAACGGCCGGGACAGGAACGTCTCCATCCCGATCGCCGTCATCCGGCCCTCGAGTCGGCTGGCCAGGTCCCACAGGATGTCGGCTTCGCTGATCGGTCCCTGCAGGCCGTTCACGATCAGGCCGTGGTCGGCACCGCCGCGGCCCGGATCGATGATGATCCGCTTGCCGGACAGCCGAGGCCCGGACAGCCGGACGTGCTCCTCCTCGCGGATCGCGTGCAGCGAGCCGCCGGTGACCCGGGAACCCAGAAAGTACAAGGAGCGCAACGTTTCCGGGCCGCAGATGCCGTCGTGAGCAAGGCCGTACTCACGCTGATAGGACATCAGCGCGTTGTGGGTCTGCAGGCCGAAGTACCCGTCCACCAGGGCCGTGTAGAAGCCGAGGTCCTGTAATCGCGCCTGCAGGGTGGCGACGTCATCGCCGTACAGCGGGGCACCGAACTGATGCGCCAGTATCCGAGCACCCAGCCGGTAGGACGCCTCTTTCAGCGCGCGGTAGGTGGCGCCGCCGACGACTCCGTCGACGATGAGGCCGCGGCGCTGCTGGAAGGCGCGCACCGCGTGATCGAGCTCGTCGTCGAAGGCATCCAGCGCCACCTGCTTGCCGGTGGTGAAGGTGTCGTCGGGATTCTCCATCAGGCCCAGTGCGGCGAGTGCGGCCCGAATCTCGATGACGGCCCGGCCCCGGTCCCCCCGGCGAAATGTATCCGAGGACGTACCGCTCTGCCACGAGGCAGCCTCGCCGGGGCCGTGACCTGGACTGGGCATGCCTGGCATTGTCGCAGACGAAAAGGGTTTCCAGGAAACGTGTCAGGAAGCCCGCGGGTCACGAATTCGTCTCTGCGGCCGCCCCGGCAAGCCGGCTACAGAACGTCGGCGAGCTCTTTCAGCAATGCCGCTTTGCCCTTGGCGCCGACGATCCGCTTCACCGGCTGACCATCCTTGAACAAGATCAGGGTGGGGATCGACACGACCTGGAAGTCACGGGCCGTCGAGGGGTTGGCGTCCACGTCGACCTTCGCGACCGTCAGCGATCCCGCCTTCTCCTTGGCGATCTCGTCCAGGACCGGTGCGACCATCCGGCACGGTCCGCACCAGGCGGCCCAGAAGTCGACAAGCACGGGGGTCTGGCTGGCCAGAACCATCTCGGCGAAACTGTCATCGGAAACGGTTACCGTGCTCATGTCTGGGCTCCAATCATCTCGGCGGTATCGGCGTCGTGGACCTCGGCGAGCCAGCGCTCGGCGTCGATGGCAGCCGCGCAGCCGCTGCCGGCGGCGGTGATGGCCTGGCGGTAGGTCCGGTCCACCAGGTCTCCGGAGGCGAAGACGCCGGGGAGTGACGTCTCCGTGCTCTGGCCGCGGACCAGCACGTAGCCGTCCGGGTCCACCTCGAGGGCGTCGCGAACGAGTTCGGAACGGGGGTCATGGCCGATGGCCACGAACACGCCGGTGACCGGCAGGGTCGATTCCTCGCCGGTGACAACGTTGCGGACGCGCAACCCGGTCACCGTGGTGTCGCCCTCCACCGCAATCGGGGCGGTCTTGGTCAGGAAGGTGATCTTGTCGTTGGTGCGGGCGCGTTCGAGCATGATCTTGGACGCCCGGAACTCGTCGCGGCGGTGGATGAGGGTCACGCTGCGGGCGAAGCGCGTGAGGAAAGTGGCCTCTTCCATGGCCGAGTCCCCGCCGCCCACGACGGCGATGTCCTGGTCCTTGAAGAAGAAGCCGTCGCAGGTGGCACACGCACTCACGCCGCGGCCGAGCAACTCCTGCTCGCCCGGTACACCGAGGTAACGGGCGGCCGCACCCATTGCCAGGATCACCGCCCGCGCGCGATGCGTCTCACCGCTTGCGGTCACGACCGTCTTGACCGGCCCGTCGAGCGACACCGACTCGACGTCCTCCATCTGCAGGTCCGCGCCGAACCGCAGGGCCTGCTCACGCATCTCGTCCATCAGTTCGGGGCCCATGATCCCCGACCTGAAGCCGGGGAAGTTCTCGACTTCGGTGGTGGTCATGAGCGCGCCACCAAACGACGTCCCCTCGAAGACCAGCGGTTTGAGTTCGGCGCGCGCGCTGTAGATCGCAGCGGTGTAGCCGGCCGGTCCGGATCCGATGACGATGACGTCGTGCAGGGTTTCGTCGGTCATTCCAGCCTCTCTGCTTATGACGTTGCCGCGATGACGCGGTACTTCGTCAAACACCAGGGTAAGCGGGGGTGTTCCCGAGGGTGTCGTTAAGGGTGTCCGGACGGTGAGACGGTAATCAGCTCGGCGCTGGTCGGCGTACTCGTCGAGTGACCCGTCGACCCCAGGTAGGCCCAAATCCCCAGGGTTATCGCTGCCAGCAGGACGGCACCGGTGGCGAGCACAACCACAAGGTGCGCCGGCGGCACCGAGGGCCGGGCAGCGTGCGCGGGTGATCCGGCGGGCAGACCGGTGACCGTGTGCCGGGCCGGGTGCGGCGTCATCTGACCAGTGTGCCGTCAGGCCGCGGGGGAGAGGCCGCACAACAGCACGGCGAGCCGTGCCCGGGCCCGTGCGCACCGGCTCTTGACGGTTCCCTCGGCGACGTTGAGCAAGGCCGCCGCGTCGGCGACCGAGTAGCCCTGCATGTCGACAGCCACCACCGCGCTGCGTTGCTCGACGGGCAGCCGCAACAACGCCTGGCGCACCAGCAGCGCCGTCTCCAACTCAGCCGTGCGGTCGGCCACCGGCACGCAGTCGTCGTCGACCAGAACAGTTGTCGGGCGAACTGCATTGCGCCGCAGGCGATCCTGGCAGGCATTGACGACGATCCGGTGCAACCAGCTACTCACCGCAGCGTCGTACCGGAAGGAACCGGCCCCGCGGTGGGCGGACAGCATGGCCTCCTGGACCGCATCGTGGGCGTCCTCGTCGGTCAGGCTGCGCCGACGGGCGACGCGGTACAGCGCAGGGCCGTGGCGTCGGAACAGTTCCTCGAACGCGTGGCGGTCACCGGCGGCATGGGCGCGGAGCAGAGCGGCGTCGCTGAGGGATGTGGTGGAGGCGCGGGACACATCTGCGGACGTTAATCACACCGGGCACGGCCGGCACTTCACCTTCGCCGATCAGGTGGATCAGGATGCGGCGCGGACGGTGATCTCGGAGACGTCGGTGCGGCTTTTGCCGCCGGTCTGGCCCATGGTCGAAATCCAGACCAGCAGGTGGGAGGTGGGCTGCCCGGCGGGCACCGCGATCGTGTTGGTACCCGGCTTGAGCAAGGTTGGTCCGGTCAGCAGGGTGGTGTCTTCGAGGCTCGCCGGGCTCGACGAGGACGCCGACCGGATCTGAACCTGGGTTCCGGTACTGGACACCGCGACGGTGACACTGCCGACCACGGTGGGTTCGGGAAGCTGGAGCATCAGCCCGACGCCGTTCTTGAAGCCCGGGAAGGGAACCGGGTCGGTGTAGGTGTCGGTCGGCCAGACCGTCGTCGTGTCGCCGTCGATGGCCAGCTCCGCCAGGTTGGGAGCATCCGCGCCGCCTTGTGGCGAAAAGACCGTCGCGTCAAGGGGTTTCACCAGCGGCCCGGTAGCTTCTTTGGCCGAGGAGGTCGTGGTGTTCAACCCCAGCTGATCACCCTTGAGTCCGCCGCCGACGTCGCCGAAGAGCTTGCCGAGGAAGGACGCCAGGACCACCAGGGCGATGGCAAGGATCCCGGCGCCGATGCCGAGGCCGATGAGCAGGTTGCGGCGGCGCTGGGCGAGCGCGGTCGGGTCCTTCACCGCCTGCGGCGCGGATGGTCCTGCGGGCGGTGCTTGGCGAGGCCGGTCCCGCCGCGGCGGCTCAGCCACGGCCACCGGCGCCGCCTGTGTCGGCGCGCTGGTCTGTTCGGTGTGATCGGCGGCCGCGGTCGCCTGCTTAAGCAGGTGCAGCAGCGTGGGCGCAGTGCTGATTCCGCCGCTTGGCTCCACAGCGCGCACCGCCGCAGTGCTGATCTGGAACGGAATCGAGCCGTTGATCGCCCGCGGCTCGATCAGCCCGCCGGACGCTCCGGTGTCTGCCGGGCGCAGCCCGCTGGGAATGCCGGTCTCCGGCAGCGGCCAGCGGTCCACCAACAGCGCATAGAGAGCGGCCCCGATCCCACGGACATCGTCGGCGGCCGTGGCATGGGCAAAGGTGGCGGGGAAGGCCAGCGCCACGTCTCCGTCGATGCTGACCCGGATACGGCTGGGGTGATCCACCGACAACGCGACCCCGGCCCGGTGTGCCTCATCGGCCGCCGCCGACAGCGCCTGAATCGCGCGCGCACCGCCGAGGGCCGAGGGCGAGGTGGCGGCGACTTCCTTGAGCGAGCCGCCGCGGATCCACTCCGCAACGACCAGCCCGCTGCCGTTGTTGATGGCGGTGACGTCCAGGACGCGGGCCAGTCCGGTCCGCTGAATGCGGCTCAATTGCTGTGTTCGGGTGAGGATTTCGTCGACCTGCTCGTCAGACATCCGGCGCTCGGGATCAACGAAAGTGAGCGCGACCTGGCGGTCCAGCGAGGTGTCAAGGGCCTGCCAGAATTGCAGGCCGGCGGGTCCGCCGTGGAAGACCAGCAGCCGGTAGCGGCCGTTGGCTACCGTCGCGCCGGGAGCGAGCGGCAGTGCGCCGCGCGCGTCGCGGCGTCCCGCGCGGCGCGGGGCTTGGGCGGGGAGTTCGCCGGAGACATCGGGGTGGAAGTCGTCGGCGAGCCGGCGCGGGATCTTCCTCGTCACGTCGTCGGGGGGACCGGCAGGCGGGGCGGCCGGCGGTTGATCGCTCAGATCCGGTCCTTTCCCTGTCGAGACGTCGGCGTCGTGCGCCGTTCGGCCGAGTTCAGGGTACGTGACTTGAGGATACTTGTGGGGCAGTTGGGAGTCGGCTGGCGAGCCGGAAACCGTGCGCCGCCTCGAAATCCGCCGCCGCATCGCGCCCCAAGCCGCCACCGCGTCGGGAACCCGGGCGGCCAGCATCCCCGCCGCCAGGACCGGCAGCATCACCGCGGCGAGGATCACCAGCCGCACCATCGACCCCGCTCCGCCGCCGCGGACGGTCAGCCGCTGGTCGAGGCCGAGCAGCCGGTCCACCGCCCCCGCAAGCAGCGCGGCGAGCAGCGCCGCCACGGTCGTTGCCAGGATGGTGCGAACGACCGCGGGTTCCCACAGTCGGCCCGGGCCGGGCCTGATTGCCCGACTCCTGCTCGGGACTTCGTCCCGCATCGTCGTCGGGCCGGGCGTGATTGCCCGACTCCTGCTCGGGACTTCGTCCCGCATCGTCGTCGGGCCGCCCGAGGGCCGCAACGAGCGGCGAAGCAGCACGTGGCCCAGGGCTGCGCCGGCAAGGAAGCCGACTCCGTTGGCAGTGCCCAGATAGCCCGCCACCAGTTCGGGGTCGTCGGTCAGGTGCGGCGCCAGCAGCGAGGCGGCGATCTTGACGGCGGTGATCACCACGATCATCAGGATCGGCGTCCACGGGTCGTCACGTGCGTAGAAGACCCGCAGCTGCAGCAGCACCAGCGCATAGGGAATGAGGGTGAACGACGACAACGCGATCGCCAGTCCCAGGTAGTTGGCGTCGACTTCACCGAACTTGCCGTAGGCGAACAGGGCACTGCCGATCGCCGGCCCGGCCACGGTCATGAAGGCGACCGCCGGAATGAGTGTGACCATGGTCAGCCGGGTGGCCAGTGAGAGGTCCGCGATCACCGCAGAGGTGTCGTTCGCGGCGGCGTTGCGGCTCAGCCGCGGCATCACCACGGTCAGGATCGTCACGCCGATCATCCCGAAGGGCAGCTGCAGCACCAGCCAGGTGTAGGTATAGATCGCCGGCCCGGATGCCGCTGCGGTACTGGCGATCTGGGTGCCGACGACCAGACCGATCTGGCTGATCAGTACGTAGAGCACCATCGCGGCGGCCATCGTGCCGAAGCGCTTGAGCCGGGCGTCGATGCCCCACAGCGGTTTGAGGCTGACGCGTTCGCGCCGAATGGCCACCAGCAGCACTGCGGTCTGCGCCACCACCCCCAGGGTGGTACCGATGCCCAGCACCAGAAGCTTGGCGTTTCCCATCTGAACCGGGTCGATCGAAAGTTGTCCCGGCACAATGAGGTACAGCCCCAGAGTGGCGATGGCGACGATATTGTTGACCACCGGCGCCCAGGCCGGTGGGCCAAACACATTGCGGTTGTTCAGGATCGCCATGAACACCGACGACAGCCCGTAGAAGATCACTTGCGGCACAAGCAGGTAGGCGAATGCGGTGGTCAGAGATTCGTTGACTTTCGGGTCACCGCCGAGCATCAACCGGACCAGCAGGGGAGCGGCGGCCACCGACAGGGCGGTGGCCACCAACAGTACGGTGGCCGCCAGCGTCACCAGCCGCCGCACGAACGCCTCGCCCCCGTCGGGGTCGTCGCGCTCGGCGCGGGCCAGCACGGGCACGAAGATCGCGGTGAAGGTCGCCTCCAGCACCAGCGCGGCGATCAGGTTGGGCAGTTGGTTGGCCACCGTGAACGCACTGGAGAGCGCCGCGCCCAGGATGGCGGCCAGCAGCACGATCCGGACGAACCCGGTGATCCGGCTGACCAGAGTCGCCAGCGCCATACCCCAGGAGCGGGACACCACCGCCGCGTCGGAGAGTTCCTCGCGCGCAGGCCGGGTCTGCGGCTGCGACGTCATCGATCCTCCCGCGTGCGGTGGCGGGGCCGGTCGAGGTCGGCCCGGTCCGGCTGGCCGCGGAACCGGTGGTAGAGCCTGCGGCCGACCAGAAGCGCCAGCACGGCGCCGCCGGCCAGTGTGACGGCGAACAGTAGCTTGCCGTAGGCATTGGAGTGGATCGAGAGCCGCACGGCCTCGCCGAGTTGGACGCCGTCGGGGGTGCGCAGCGTGACGTCCACGGCGACCCGCTGGGTGACGTGGACCTCGACCGGGACCCGCAGCGGCAGATATCCCGGGGGCACCTCCTGTTCGCCGATATCGGTCACGGTCATGCCGGGTGGGACGTCGACTTGCAGCCGGACCCGGATCGGTACTGCCAAGTCGTTGCGAAGTGCCAGCGGCAAGGCACTCTGTTCGGCGGCCAGTGTGTAGGAATCGCCGGGGCTGACTATGGTGACCGCGCCGAAGAGGTCTTCGACCGTCGATGCGACGACGGCAAGGCGTTGGCGCGCAAGGTCATTGCGGATTGCGGCCGGCTCGGTCTGGCTCAGTGCCCGCAGCATGTCTTCCCGCAGCGGGGCGGTGTACTGCAAGCCGGTCAGGCCGGTACGCGCGTCGGCGGTCAAGGCGGCGGTGAGCTCCCACTGCCGGGCTGTCGCCCCGCGGATGCTGTCGATGACGCCGTCGTCGAACCCGGACGGTGCATCGGAAGGCAGCTGGAAGTCGGAATCCTCGGACTTCGGCGTCGCCGCGGATTCCGAGATCACCGTCGCCAGCGGCCTCGGCTTGGCCAAACCTCCGCGCATGGCGTTGGCCAGCGCGGTGAGTATGGCGCGGGCGTCGTCGGGCGACGGACTCCACTTCAGCGGCGGCAGCAGTATCTCGGTGCGGGGTTCGGCCGAGGGTTGCAGTGACCGCCACACGATGGCACCCACCGCATCCTGGCGCCGGGCCACCGGGGAGTCGTGCACGACCGGGGCCGCCTCGGTGTCGTCGAGGTAGGCCGGAATCGCCGGGTCGGTGCCCACGCCGGCCAGGGCGGCGCCGATGGCAGGGTCGAACGGCGCCATGACCACCTTGTCCGACAACCGGCGCACCGTGAGGTCGGCGTCGGCCGCCTTGGCCGCGATCGCGACGGTCGGGTCCTGGGTGTCGAGCAGGTCGACGGCTGGCGCGGTCAGCGGGCCGTCGCCGAGCACGGTCACGCCCCGAACCGACGCGACGCCCAGGATCCTGTCGACGATGTCGGCGGCCGAGGCGGTCGCCGCGGTGCCGAGGCGGGCGTCGCCGACTCGCTGCAGCGCGCCCAGGTCGGCCTGCGCGTAGGGGG
>JBAXUD010000299.1:0-4576 GCA_037129875.1 Mycobacteriaceae bacterium | reverse complement strand
CTGGCAGTACACCGACGTCCCCTGACGGGCGGCTGTCAGAGACCGACGGCACGCTCCAGGTCCTTCAGCGAGGTCTCCAGATGCCCCAGCATCCGCTGCAGGTGCGGCACACTGCGGCGGCATCCGACCAGACCGAAGTCCAGACTGTCAGCGCTGGTGGCCAGCGTGATGTTGAGCGCCTGCCCGTCGGTGACGATCGACATCGGGTAGTTACCGGTCAGCCGTGCACCGCCGAGGTGCAGTGGATGACGCACACCGGGAACATTGGAGATGCAGACGTTGAACGGCGGCGGAGTGGCCACGCTGAATCCGGGAACCACCGACAGCGCCGAGGGCGCCAGCAGCAACATCGACAGCGCCATTGCCTGGGGTCGCGGCAACTCCGTGAGGATTCTCTTGCTGACCGCCACCGAGGAGTGAATGGTCTGCAGACGGTCGACCGGGTCCTCCTGGTCGGTCGCCAGATTGGCCAGCACGCCGCCGACCAGGTTGCCGCCCCGGGCGTCGCGCTCGGTACGCAGACTGACCGGCACCATCGCGACCAGCGGAGAATCGGGCAGAGCGTCTTGGTCGATGAGGTACTGCCGCAGTGCACCGGAGCACATCGCCAGCACGACATCGTTGAGCGTGACCCCGGCCGCCTTCTTCACCTCGGTGATGCGGTCCAGTGCCCAGGAGTCCGCCACGCAGCGCCGGGCGCTGACGATTGGGACGTTGAGCATGGTGCGTGGCGCCCGGAAGGGCATCGTGAGCTGTTGTTCGGTCAGCGCCGCGCGCCCGAGCGACAGCGATGAGGGCCCGAGCGCCCCAACGGTTGCCGCGGTGTCGGCGAGCCGGCGTAGCAGACCGGATCGCTGCGCCTGGCTGATCGGGCCCCGCGCGGACGACTCCCACGGTGCCCGGATCTCGCCACTGTGGGGGTCGGAGCTCAGCGAGCCCTGCAACAGCCGCAACGCCGAAATGCCGTCGACGAGAGCGTGGTGCATCTTCGTGTAGATCGCGAAGCGCCCGTCCTTGAGTCCGTCGATGACGTAGCTCTCCCACAACGGCCGGCTCCGGTCGAGTGAGGTGGCGTGAAGCCGCGAGACGAGCGTCAACAGCTCCCGCACCCGACCCGGACCCGGAAGTCCCGAGCGTCGAACGTGGTAATCCAGATCCACCTCGCCGTCGAAACTCCATCCCAGACTGGGGATTCCACCGGGCAGCGGCGCCGGGCGCTGCCGGAAGCCGGGCTGGACGCTGGTGCGCCCCAGCAGCGCGGTGTGGAGGTCTCGGACGAACTGCGGACCTGCTCCGGCCGGAGGCTGGAAAACCTGCAGGCCGGCCACATGCATTGGCTGCCTGGGTGTCTCGGCGAGCATGAACACAGATTCGATAGGCGAGATGAGCTTCATGGTCTATTTCTCTCTTTTTCGATGGTCAGCAGGGTGTGAGCACGCGGTCGGTGGCCGCCGCGAAGTGCAGTTCGTCGTCAACGACGGGGCCGTCGCGCAGGACTTTGACGTCGGCGCGGTAGTCCATCGTCATGCGCCACGGGCCCTCGGCGCCCTGGCGCGGGAACTGGCGGGTCGCGCGCTGGATGTAGCCGGCGCCGAAGTCGAGCATCGGTCGGGTCGGCATGGCCTCGTCGCGAACCTCGGCGCGGCAGATCTTGTGGTGGTGTGAATCCATGTATGCCAGAAGTCGGCAGAAGTGCTCACTTACCAGGTCGACCTTCAGCGTCCAGGAGGAATTGGTGTAGCCGAAGGCGAAGCCGAAATTCGGCACGCCGGACAGCATCATCCCCCTGAAAACCGTTGTGTCCGAGTAGTTCACCGGCTCACCGTCGACGGTGAGACGCAGGCCGCCGAATGCCAGCAGATTCAGGCCGGTGGCGGTGACGATGACGTCGGCCTCGATGTGACGACCGGACTCGCAGGTGATGCCGTTCTCGGTGAAGGTCGCGATCCGGTCGGTGACTACCGACGCACTGCCGTTTCGCAACGCGACGAACATGTCGGAGTCGGGCACCGCGCACATCCGCTGATCCCACGGGTTGTAGGTCGGCTTGAAGTGCTCGTCAACGGGGTAACTGTCGGGCAACTGGCGCGCGGTGACGAACCGGATGAGCCGGCGAGCGGCGTCGGGATACCGCTGACAGAACCGGTAGAGGGTCCGCTGCTTGAGGATGTTTTTGCGACGGGCGATGGCGTAGGCCGGCTTCTTGCCGATCACGGCGCGCAGCGTGTTGGCGATGGTGTCCTTGGCCGGGACCGGCAGAACGTAGGTCGGTGAACGCTGCAGCATTGTCACGTGCGCGGCCCGGGTGGCCATGGCGGGAACCAGGGTGACGGCCGTCGCGCCGCTGCCGATGATGACGACCTTCTTGCCGCTGTAGTCGAGGTCCTCGGGCCAGTGCTGGGGATGCACGATGGGGCCGTCGAAGCGGTCGCGGCCGGGGAATTCCGGCGTGAAGCCCTCGTCGTAGCGGTAGTAGCCGCCGGCGCAGTACAGCCAGCCTGCGCTGATTGTCGAGTGCTCGGAAGTCTCGGTGTTCTCCACATCGACCAGCCAGCGAGCCTCGGCACTCGACCATGCCGCGCCGCGCACCTTGTGACGGAACCGGATGCGGGGCCCGATGTGGTTCTCCGCCACGGTTTCCCGCAGGTAGGCGAGGATGTCGCCGCCGTCGGCGATCGCCTTGTCGTTCTCCCACGGCTTGAACGCGTAGCCGAAGGTGTGGAGGTCGGAGTCGGAACGAATCCCCGGGTAGCGGAACAGGTCCCAGGTGCCCCCGGAGTTGTCGCGGGCTTCCAGGATTGCGTAGGTCTTGCCCGGGTGTTCGGTGTTGAGATAGCGGGCCATGCCGATGCCGGAGATGCCGGCGCCGACGATGAGGACGTCGACGTGTTCTGAGTCGCGGTCGGACGGGTCGAGTGACATGGTGCGGGCTCCTTTGACTTGCCGTGATGTTGCTTCCTGCCATCGTGTCGGCTCGTGCCACGTCCCGGAAGGGACATATCGCACCTTTTTTAATCTCTTATGGTGCATATTGCACATACTGGCTATGCTGCGGTGATGGCGTGGGAGCTGCCGTCCGAGCCGGTGCGGGCCTTGATGCGCCGCGGCGCCAAGATCGTCATGGCCAGCCCGCAGCAATGGATCGACGAGCTCGACGCCGCCACCCTGGCTCCCGAGGAGATGCGTGCCATCCGCGAGGATGCCGACCTGGCAAATGCTCTGCGACTGACGAACCGTGCGAATCTGCTGCACTGGGCGACCGCCAACGCGGCTAACCCCGGCGCTCCGGTGGCCCCCAACCTCGGTCCCGAACCCATGGGCGTCGCCCGTGACGTGGTTCGCCGCGGACTCAACGAGTCGGTCCTGCAGGCCTACCGAATCGGCCAGAACGTCGCCTGGCAGCGCTGGATGTCCATCGCGTTCACGCTGACCTCCGATCCTGCAGAGTTGCGGGAAATGCTCGACGTGTCGGCGAAGTCGATCTTCACGTTCATCGAAGCCACGATCACCGGCGTGGCCGAGCAGATGAACCGCGAGCGCGCGGAACTCGCCGCCGGCACCCACGCCGAGCGCCTGGAAGTGGTCGAGCTGTTGATGATCGGTGCACCGATCAGCCCGCGGCGGGCGGAGCTGACGCTCGGCTACCGGCTCGACCAAACCCATACCGGGGCGGTCGCCTGGACAGACGATCCCACCGACGACTCCGGCGTGGTCGACCGCGTTCCCGAGCTGGTGGAGCGGCTGACCGGATGCCGCCCCCTGGTGGTCGTTCCCAGTGCCGCGACACGGTGGCTGTGGCTGCCCGGGTCCACGGGTCTAGACGAGGCCGCCGTCGAAACAGCGCTGGTCACGTTGCCGGGTCTGCGGGTGGCAATCGGAACCGCCGCAGCCGGTGTCAACGGGTTTCGGCGCAGCCATCTCGATGCGGTCACCACGCAACGGACCATGGCCCGACTTCACACAGCCCGGCGGGTCGCCACCTTCGAGACGGTTCGACTGGTCGCGCTCATCACCCAAAACCCGGACTCAGCCGAGCGATTCGTCGCCGACACCCTGGGCGGCCTGGCGCACGCAAGCGCAGAGTTGTGCGATTCGGTAGCGACGTATGTCGCCGAACAGTGCAACGCCTCGCGCGCTGCAGAGCGGCTCTACACCCACCGCAACACCCTGTTGAGAAGGCTGGCCCGCGCGGACACGCTGCTACCGCGACCGCTGCACACCAACCTGGTGAAGGTGGCGGTGGCGTTGGAGGTCCGGCGCTTCAGCGGTGGACCCGACTAGGGCGTCATTTGGTCGGCCGTCATGTCCGGCTACGCCATTTGGTCGGCGGTCATGTCCTCCAGGTCGATACCCTTGGTCTCGTGGACCCAGATCCACACGAACGCGAACGACAGGATTGCGCACAGCGCATAGAACCCGTACGCCACACCGAGTACGTTGCGCAGGCCCGGGAAGGTGACGGTGATGAGCCAGTTCGCCGCCCACTGGCCGGCGGCGGCCAGGCCCAGAGCGGCCGCGCGAATGCGGTTGGGGAACATCTCGCCGAGCAGCACCCACACCACCGGTCCCCAGGACA
>JBAXUD010000298.1:0-4587 GCA_037129875.1 Mycobacteriaceae bacterium | reverse complement strand
AACATCAGCTTCCCAAGCTGAATACGCGGGTTCGATTCCCGTCATCGGCTCCACGGTGAGCAGCGCGAACGCTGTTCGGAGATGTTCGAATCGGTGAGACGAGTATTACTACTCCGACGGAGGATGACCGTCATTCGGGGGTATCCGGGTACAGCACGGCGGCACCGGTCTCGTGATCGATATAGTGATCAGCGGTCAGCTGGCCGTACAGATTCCAGCGTCTGTCAGCGAGATAGCTTGTGGCCGAGGATTTCTCGCGGATCGTGGTCGCTGGATGGGTTGGTCCGTAGTAGGCCGGTATGCAGTCGGCGATCATCAGCATTTTCTCGTCCCAACCGGAGCCGGGTCTGTCCGCCCTTGCTGGGGGAAGGGTGTGTTGTTGCAGCAGAAAATTGCCGTGCGGATCGACCAGGCAGCTGTTGCCGAGATAGCCGCCCACCACTTTCCCGTCGATTGTCTCCAATCCGCGACGGTTGCTGTACGCACAGAAAAACTCGTTCTGGTAGGCGTTGGCGCGAATAAGGAAATCCACATTGGGGTAGGCGGTCTCGGTTCTTGTTCCATCGCGTAACACCGTGAAATCGTCGGCCGCAGTGGGAATGACGACGAGTTGTGCGCCCTGGAGAGCAAGAACGCGAGAAAGCTCGGGAAACTCCGCCTCGTAACAGTTCAGCACCCCGACGCGGATGCCGTTGACGTCGAACACCGAGTACGGATCACCCTCCTCGGGGTAGACGTAGCCGAACGACCAGTTGTTTCGCTCATCGCCGCCCCACAGATGGGTCTTCCGATAGTTTTTCAGGACGCGTCGGTCAGGGCCGTAGACGATGATGCTGTCGTAGTAGCGCCGCTCCCCGGCGACGGTTGCCGCTTCCGGATAGGGGCAAATGATGCTGATCTGATTCTCCTCGGCCGCCGCTGCCACGTGGTCGAGGACGCTTTCATCCTGAATGTACTCGGCGAGCTCGTGCGCGGTCGCGGCATCAGTCACGTCGTAACCCGTCAGAAAGAGTTCCGCGAAGCTGAGCAGATGCACGCCATGGGTGCGGGCCTTGGCGGCGACCTCGCGCAGCATATTCAGCCGATAGGCAATGGCGTTGATGTCGCCCGCCGGCCCGTAGCCTTGGAAAAGACCGAGTCGGATATGCGGTAGGCCGTCGGGAATCTCGTCGCTGACAAAGCTCTGGATAATCACTACGGCGCACTCCTGGTATGGGGTTTCGTGTCGGCCCGGGATCCCCCCGCATATACCTGAGAAGGTCTTATTCCGGGACCGGCACCCTCGAGTCGGAGGGTAGCGGGTTATACGCTCCTCAGGTGCTGCTCTCCGATCGTGACATCCGGGCCGAGATCGCTGGGGGACGGCTCGGCATCGACCCGTTCGACGACACGCTGGTGCAGCCTTCGAGCGTAGATGTCCGGCTGGACAACCTCTTTCGGGTCTTCAACAACACCCGCTACACCCATATCGACCCCGCCAAGCAGCAGGATGAGCTGACCAGCCTGGTGCAGCCCGCCGACGGGGAGCCCTTCGTGCTGCATCCCGGCGAGTTCGTGCTGGGGTCCACTCTGGAGTGCTGCACCCTGCCCGACGATCTGGCCGGCCGGCTGGAAGGCAAGTCCTCGCTGGGCCGCCTCGGCCTGCTCACCCACTCCACGGCCGGCTTCATCGACCCCGGCTTCTCCGGGCACATCACCCTGGAACTGTCCAACGTGGCCAACCTGCCCATCACGCTGTGGCCGGGCATGAAAATCGGTCAGCTGTGTCTGCTGCGGCTCACCAGTCCCGCCGAACACCCCTACGGCAGTGCGTCGGTCGGGTCGAAATATCAGGGCCAGCGGGGACCGACGCCGTCCCGGTCCTACCTCAATTTCATCCGCTCCTCCAGCTAACTGCTTCGGATGTAACGGCCTCGCACACTGGGCCGATGAACCGTGTAGTCGCTGGTTCAGGCCCGGTAACAGTCGACAGCCGGGAACGGCCAGCCAGCAAACAATATGGAGGGCCAGTGGACATCGTGCTCGGCGTGTCGATGACACCCTCGGCGGTCCGCATGGTGCTGGTGGAGGGCGAGAACGCGGACGGGGCCTCCCTCGACCACGACGCCTTCGAGAGCGCCCCCGGTGCCGCGTCGGCTAATTCCGGTGCACCCCAGCAGGTGGTGGACGCCATCCTGGGCACGCGGGAGAGCGCCACCGAGGGCGGTCACCGCCTGACTTCGGTGGGAGTCGCCTGGACCGACCACGCCGACGCGGCCCGGCTGCGCCTGGGCCTGCGCCAGCACCGCCTCCACGACGTCGTCATGGTCTCCGAACTGCACGCCGCGAGCGCCCTGGCGCAGGCGATCGGCCAGACCGTCGGATGTCAGCGCACGGCGCTGCTGTTCGTCGAGCGCGACACCGCCACCCTGGCCGTCGTCCGCACCGGGGACGGGGCGGTCGTGCGCGTTGTCAGCCGCGGCCTGGATGCCGTCGACCCGGTGGCCGAGTTGCAGGACATGGTGGCCGGCTTGGATGTGGGTGAGGAGCCCGCCCAGGCGGTTTTCATGGTCGGCTCCGGGGTCGATGTCGCGGGTCTGGAACCCCACATCGCCACCGCCACAAGCCTTCCGGTTCATGCACCCGCCGACGGTGACCTGGCGCTGGCGCGCGGGGCCGCGCTTGCGGCGGCCAGCACTCCGCGATACGAGGCCTCGACAGTGGGCATGTTGTCCACCGAGGACACCGCCGCCGGCGTCACCCAGATGGCAGCCGCCGGATACATGGCCCCTTTGGGCTACAGCGCCGTACCCGACGAGGTGGACGATGACCTGCTCGCCTACGACGGACCCGCGATCGAAGCTCCTGCGGAGGAGCCCGGCAGCAAGCCGTTCATCCTGTTGGGCAGTGCGCTGTCGACGGTCTTCGTCATCGGGGTCGCGGCACTGGCGGTCTCGCTGGCCGTCGTGATCCGGCCGGCGGGCGATCAGCGTCCCCAGCCCGGCGGCAACCCGGTCGTATCCAGCACTCCCGCGCCGGTGCCCGCACAGGCCAAGGATGTGGCGCCACCGGTTGCACCGGAAACCATCCAGGCGCCCCGTCCGGTCGTGCAGGAGGCGCCGCGCACGGTCGTGGTGGCGCCGCAAGCGGCGCTGCCACCTGCTCCCGCGGTGGCGCCCGCTCCGGCAGCGCCCCCGCCGGCTCCCGCGCCGGCAGCTGAACCGGACCCGGCACCGCCGCCCGCGGCGGCCCCCGCTCCCGCGCCGCCGCCGGTCGCCCCGCCGATCGTGCTGCCGGTGCCCATCGTGCTGCCGCCGATCTTCCAGGCCCCGGTCCGCACCGTCCCCGTGCCGCGTTGGCCGAGGATGCCGCAGACAACCGCGACCTACCCCACCTATCCCTCAGCTCCGGCCCCTTCGCCAGCGCCGGCCTCTTCGCCGGCGCCGAGCCAGCCGCCATATCCGACGTCGACACCCCCGGTAACCACGTACCCGACCTATCCGTCGAGTCCGCCGGCCAGTTCCCCGGCGCCCAGTGCCGCGTCCGGTTCCAGTGGTGGTGACTCGCAGAGTGGTGACTCGGATTCCGGCGACTCGGGCAGTTCGCCGCGTTCGGGGAAACCGCTATGGCCGCTGTGGCCGTTCGGGGGCTGAGGTAAGGCGCGTAAGTTGTGCTGACGAGAACACCAGCGAGCATTCTCGAAAAGGAGCACCGGTCATGAGCACGTCGGAGATCGCCACAGTCCTCGCCTGGCATGACGCGCTGAGCGGTGCGGACCTCGACACGCTGGTCTCGCTGTCCAGTGACGACGTCGAAATCGGTGATGCCCACGGCGCGGCGCAGGGCCACGCCGCGCTGCGGACGTGGGCGCAGCGCACCGACGCCACCATCGAGGTCGGCGCGATCTACTACCGGCACGGAGTCGTCGTCGTCGAGGAGCGGATCACCCCGCATCACGGGGAGGCCAGTACCGCCGCCTCGGCTTTCCGGGTGGTCGAGGATCACGTCACCGCACTGTTCCGCCACGATGACCTGGCCGCGGCACTGGCCGCCACCGAGATGACCGACGCCGACCTGCAGGCCTGAGCCGCCGATGCGGGGAATCATCCTGGCCGGGGGATCGGGCACCCGGCTGTACCCGATCACCCAAGGTGCCAGCAAGCAGTTGCTGCCGGTCTACGACAAGCCGATGATCTACTACCCGCTGTCCACGCTCATGATGGCGGGCATCCGCGACATCCTCGTGATCGCGACGCCTCAGGACTGTCCGGCGTTCGAGCGGTTGCTCGGTGATGGCGGACAATTCGGCATCAACGTGAGCTACGCGGTCCAAGAGCGCCCGGACGGACTGGCGCAGGCGTTTGTGATCGGCGCAGACCACATCGGCTCGGGACCGGTGGCCTTGGTCCTGGGCGACAACATTTTTCACGGCCCGGGGGTGGGCACCAACCTCAGCCGCTTCCGCAACGTCGAGGGCGGCAAGATCTTCGCGTACCGGGTGGCCAACCCGTCGGCCTACGGGGTTGTCGAATTCGACTCCAGCGGAAAGGCTTTGGCGCTCGAGGAGAAGCCCGCCACTCCGAAGTCCAATTATGCGATCCCCGGGCT
>JBAXUD010000297.1:0-4593 GCA_037129875.1 Mycobacteriaceae bacterium | reverse complement strand
TGTCGATATCGGTGTAGAGCGCCGCCGACACCACCGCGTACACCGCGACGGCCATCAACACCACCACCATGGCCACCATGGACATGGCCAGCAGCATCACCCTCCATCGCAGCGACAACGATGTGGCGGCTTTCTCGGTGCCGCGGATTGCACCCGCTCGGCGCCTGAAGGCTGACATCAGGACTTCTGCTCACGCATCAGGGTGGAGTCTCACGCAGCACATAACCCACCCCGCGCACGGTGTGGATCAGCCGCGGTTCTCCTTCTGCTTCGGTCTTGCGACGCAGATAACCGACGTACACCTCGAGCGCATTGCCGGAGGTGGGGAAGTCGAAACCCCACACCTCCTCGAGGATGCGGCTGCGCGTGAGCACACGGCGCGGATTGGCGATGAGCATCTCAAGCAGGGCGAACTCGGTTCGCGTGAGGCTGATCGCCCGCTTGCCGCGGTGCACCTCGCGTGTTGCCGGATCCAAAGTGAGGTCGGCGAAGGTCATGATCGCCGCCTCGGTGGACTCCTCCGGGCCGGTACGGCGCAGCAGCGCCCGCAGCCTGGCCAGCAGTTCCTCCAGGGCGAACGGCTTGGGCAGATAGTCGTCGGCGCCGGCATCGAGCCCGGCCACCCGCTCCGAAACCGAATCCCGGGCGGTGAGAACCAGGATCGGCAAGTCGTCACCGGTGCTGCGCAACTGCCGGCAGACCTCCAGGCCGTCCATCCGCGGCATCATCACGTCGAGCACGACCGCGTCCGGCCGCTCATGAGTGATGGCTTCGAGCGCTTCGACGCCGTCCTCCGCCAGATCCACGGTGTAACCGTTGAAGGACAGGGAACGTCGCAGTGACTCACGCACCGCACGGTCGTCATCGACCACAAGAATTCGCACGTGGCTAGTGTCAACCAATCGACTGAAATTCGTCTGAGAGACGCGCCGCGCCGCGAGGCGTTCGCGTACAGCTCACAGGAAAATCAGCGCTTATCGAGGTCGATCAGGCCGAGGCGGGCCGCCTTGAGCAGCCGGCGGGGCACTTTGTGCTGGCGGCCGGCGACGGAAACGGTGACCAAGCCGGGCTCGGTCGCCTTCCACTGCGAGCGCCGACTGCGGGTGTTCGAGCGCGACATCCGGCGCTTAGGCACAGCCATGACGAGAGATCTCCTTGATCAGGGGGTGCCGCCGCGCAGGAACATCAAATCGCCGGCGGCCGGCAGGTGCGCTCCAGAATAGCCGCTCACCTGGGTCGGGTCCAAAACGTATCGCCGCCAACCCGGCAAAACACGACCCGCGGGCCGGGTGACCGCAACTAGGATCATCACTCACAGGGGGGTTACCAGCAGTTATCCAGGCAACCAGTAAGGAACCGGCATGAAACTCTTGGTAGCGGCAACTCTGTTAGCACTGGTCCTGGTCGGCTGCGGCGGCGCCAAGACCAAGACCGAAGGCTCAACCGCATCTTCGGCGCCGTCCGCCTCGTCGTCGGCCAGTGCCACCGCGTCCGGGTGTACCGCCAGTGGCCTGGACGCCATGACGGTCCTCTCGAACTTCCAGCTTGAGATGGGCGATGCCCAGAAGGCGGGCAAGCTCACCGTCGACCAGCTGATCGCCGCCCGCGACAAGCTGTTCAACCAAACCCAGGCGGCCGCCGACAAGGACGACTGGGCGACCTACTGCAAGGCCATCGACGACATGCGGGCAGAACTGGGCATGTAGACCGGCATGGCCCCTTGACTGGCGGCCGCCGGCGCAAAGTAACCTACCGGTTGGTTGACCCGTCGATGGGAGACACGCGTGGCCAGTGCGGTGCGGATCGGCAACTGTTCGGGTTTCTACGGGGACCGCATCGCCGCGATGCACGAGATGCTCACCGGCGGCGACCTGGACTATCTGACCGGCGACTATCTGGCCGAACTCACCATGCTGATCCTGGGCCGGGACCGGATGAAGTACCCCGAACGTGGCTATGCCAAGACCTTCCTGACCCAGCTCGAGCAGTGCCTGGGCATCGCCGTAGACCGGGGGGTCCGCATCGTCGCCAACGCCGGCGGGCTGAACCCCGCCGGCCTGGCCGTCGCGGTGCGCGCGCTGGCCAAGAAACTGGGTGTTCCGGTGACGGTGGCCCACGTCGAAGGCGACGATCTGCTCGCGCGTTCCGCTGACCTTGGACTGGGCACTCCGCTGACCGCCAACGCCTACCTGGGGGCATGGGGCATCGTCGAGTGCCTGAACTCCGGTGCCGACATCGTCGTCACCGGACGCGTCACCGACGCCTCGGTGGTCGTCGGGCCGGCCGCCGCCCACTTCGGCTGGTCCCGCGAGGACTACGACCGGATCGCCGGCGCTGTGGTGGCCGGCCACGTCATCGAGTGCGGCGCTCAGGCCACCGGCGGAAACTACGCCTTCTTCACCGAGATCCCCGATCTCGACTACGCCGGCTTCCCGCTGGCCGAGGTGTTCTCCGACGGCTCGTCGGTCATCACCAAGCATCCGGGCACCGGAGGCCAGGTGAGCATCGGCACCGTCACCGCCCAATTGCTCTATGAGATCACCGGGTCCCGCTATGCGAATCCGGACGCCACCGCGCGGTTCGACAGCGTCGCGTTGAGCGACGACGGGCCCGACCGCGTCCAGATCTCCCGCGTGCGCGGCGAGCCGCCGCCGCCCTCGCTGAAGGTCTCGCTCAACAGCATCGGCGGATTCCGCAACGCGGCGACGTTCGTGCTCACCGGACTCGACATCGACGCCAAGGCGGCACTGCTCACGCGCCAGCTCCACGCGGCGCTGACCGACCCGCCCGCCGAGGTGCAGTGGACCCTGGCCCGTACCGACCGCGACGATGCCGACACCGAGCAGACTGCCAGCGCGCTGCTGAGCTGCACGGTGCGCGACCCCAGTGCCGACAAAGTCGGACGCCGATTCTCCTCTGCCGCAGTCGAACTCGCGCTGGCAAGCTACCCCGGCTTTCACACCACCGCGCCACCCTCCGACGCGGCGGTGTACGGCGTCTTCACCGCCGGATTCGTCCCGGCGAGCGAGGTCGACCACGTGGCCGTTCGCGCCGACGGCACCGTCATCCCGATTCCACCAGCCGCCGAGACCCTCGAGTTGGCCCCCGCCGAAGCGGCGGCCCTGCCCGAGCCACTGGCGCCCGGACCCGTCACACGGCTACCCCTGGGCACAGTGGCCGGTGCCCGCAGCGGAGACAAGGGCGGAAGCGCGAACATCGGGGTGTGGGTGCGTACCGACCTCCAATGGCGCTGGCTCGCCAACACTCTGACTGCCGAGAAGGTACGCGAAATGCTGCCCGAGACAGCCGATCTGCCGATTACCCGCCACCTGCTGCCGAGCATCCGGGCGGTGAACTTCGTCATCGACGGCATCCTCGGCCAGGGGGTTGCCTACCAAGCCCGCTTCGACCCCCAGGCCAAGGGCCTGGGCGAGTGGCTGCGGAGCCGCCATGTCGACATCCCCGTACAGATAATCGAAGGGACCCTACGATGAGCATCTGGACCACACCGGAACGGCAACAGCTTCGAAAATCGGTGCGGGCCTTCGCCGAACGCGAGATCCTCCCGCATGTCGACGAGTGGGAGCGAATCGGCGAACTGCCTCGGGAGCTGAGCCGGCGCACCGCCGATGCAGGTCTGCTCGGCGTGGGCTTTGACGAGGAGGTCGGCGGCGACGGCGGCGACGCGGCGGACACCGCGATCATCTGCGAGGAGCTGCACGAGGCAGGTACACCCGGCGGAGTTTTCGCCTCGCTGTTCACCGTCGGCATCGCGGTGCCGCACATGATCGCCTCCGGCGACCAGCGGCTGATCGACAAATTCGTCAAGCCGACCCTGCGCGGCCGGCTGATCGGTTCACTGGCGATCACTGAACCCGGCGGAGGCTCCGACGTCGGGCACCTGCGGACGACGGCGGTCCGCGACGGAGACTCCTACATCGTCAACGGGTCCAAGACCTACATCACCTCCGCGGTGCGCGGCGACTATGTGGTGGCCGCCGTTCGCACCGGAGGCCCGGGCGCTGCGGGGGTATCGCTGCTGGTCATCGAGAAGGGCACACCGGGATTCGCGGTGAGCCGCAAGCTCGACAAGATGGGCTGGCGCTCGTCGGACACCGCAGAATTGTCGTTCACCGACGCCCGGGTACCGGCAGAGAACATCGTCGGGGCCGAGGACAGCGGCTTCCTGCAGATTGCGCAGGCCTTCGTCTCCGAGCGCATCGGCCTTGCGGTGCAAGCCTATTCGAGCGCCCAGCGCTGCCTGGACATCACCGTGCAGTGGTGCCGGGACCGCGAGACGTTCGGCCGTCCGCTCATCGCCCGGCAGACCGTGCAGAACACGCTGGCCGAAATGACGCGGCGCATCGATGTCGCACGGGTGTACTCGCGCAACATAATCGAGCGCTCGCTGGAGGGCGAAACAAACCTGATTGCTCCGGTCTGCTTCGCTAAGAACACCGCCGTCGAAGCCGGCGAGTGGGTGGCGAGCCAGGCCGTGCAACTGTTCGGCGGCATGGGCTACATGGCCGAGTCGGAGGTTGAGCGCCAGTACCGCGACATGCGGATCCTCGGAATCGGTGGCGGGACAACCGA
>JBAXUD010000296.1:0-4595 GCA_037129875.1 Mycobacteriaceae bacterium | reverse complement strand
CGACGTCGAGGTGCGCTCGGTCCGGCCGGGTGGCGCGGTGGGTTCCGGGGCCGAGCATCTCGACCGGCTCGCCGACGTCGTGGCCCGCTATTCCGACCGGCCGGGTGCCGACGCCGCCGGCCTGCTGGCTTACCTCGACGCCGCGGCAATCGTGGAGAACGGGTTGTCGCCCGCCGAGGTCGGTGTGGCCCCGGGGCGCGTGCAGGTTCTCACGGTGCATGCGGCCAAGGGCCTGGAGTGGCAGATCGTGGCGGTGCCGCATCTGAGCGCCCGGGTGTTCCCGTCGACGGCGTCCAAGCGCACCTGGCTCACCGACGCGTCCGAACTGCCCCCACTGCTGCGCGGCGACCGCGCCGGCAGTGCCGCGCCGGAGGCGGCCGGGGGAGGCCTGAACGGGGTGCCGGTGTTGGACACCTCGGCGGTCAACGACCGCAAAGCGCTCGAGGAGGTCATCGACACCCACCGTCGGCAGTTGCTGGCCCGCAGCATTGACGAGGAACGCCGCCTGCTCTACGTCGCGCTCACCCGGGCCGAGGACACTCTGCTGCTCTCCGGGCACCATTGGGGCGCCACCGAGTCCACCCCGCGCGGTCCGTCGGACTTCCTCTGCGAGATCAGGGACGTCATCGCCGACTCCGGGTGCGGCGAGATCGAGCACTGGGAGTCCGATCCCGCCGACGGCGAGCCGAACCCGCTGCGGGACAACACCACTGAAGCGCTGTGGCCGGTGGACCCGCTGGGCAGCCGTCGCGGCGATATCGAACGCGGTGCGCAACTGGTGGCCGAGGCGCTGGCTGGGTTGGCTGGGCCCGCCTCGGCGCCCCCGTCGCAGCCCGTCCCGCCGGCCGCGGCCGCGGAGGACCCGCACGGCTGGATCGCCGACGTCGACGCCCTGCTCGCCGAACGCGCCCGCGCCGCCGAGCCGGCGCCGCTGACGCTGCCCGCCGCGCTGTCGGTCAGTGCGCTGGTGGAACTCGACCGCGACCGCAACACCGCCCTGCGGCGGCTGACCCGCCGGCTGCCGGCCCGGCCGGACCCGCACGCCCTGCTGGGCACCGCCTTCCACGACTGGGTGCAGCGGTTCTACGGCGCCGAGCGGCTCTTCGACCTCGACGACCTGCCGGGCGCCGGCGATCCGCAGACCGCCGACGCCGAACAACTGGCCGCCCTGCAGGACTCCTTCAACTCCTCGACATGGGCCGCCCGCACCCCGCTCGACGTCGAGGTGCCCTTCGAGCTCGTGCTCGGCGACACCGTGGTCCGCGGCCGCATCGACGCGGTGTTCCCCGATTCGGACGGGGGCGTCACCGTCGTCGACTGGAAGACCGGCGAACCACCGGCCGATGAGCAGGCCCGCCGCCACGCCGCGGTACAGCTCGCGGTCTACCGCCTCGCCTGGGCGGGACTGTCGGGCTGCCCGGTGCCGCAGGTGCGCGCGGCGTTCCACTACGTACGCGCTGGACGCACCGTCACACCCGAAAAGCTTTACGGCGCAGCAGAACTCGCTGAGCTTCTCAACCCCGACGCGGAGCGTTGCGCCGGATCGCCAGCGCACCTGTGACCATCGGGAACTGCATCGGCAACCGCGCCAGCGCCACCGCCCGCATGGGCCACTTCTGCATGCCCGGCTTGTTCCACCACATCCGCACCATGTTGATGTTGGCCGGATACACCGCCAGATACAGCGCCGCGGCGGCCAGTGCACCGAGCCGCCGGGTCCGCGGCACCAGCAGCATGGTGCCCACGCCGACCTCGGCCACCCCGGAGGCATAGGTGTAGAACCGGGCGTTGCCGGGCAACTCGGGCGGCACGATGGTGTCGAACGGCTTGGGTCGCAGGAAGTGGCCGGCGCCGATTCCGATCAGCATCGCGGCCATCTTGTAGGCGGGGCGCTGGCTGACGAGTTCGGCGGACGGCCCGGCGTTGGTCTGCGGCATGGTTACATAATGGCCGTGTGCGGGCAGTCCCCTCGGCGAAACGGCCGGTTGAGTTGATGACGGAGTGCCGTGCCCGATAGCAAGAACCGGCGCAACCTCTTCGCCGTCCACGAGGACCTCTCCGACAAACCGGACTCCGCACTCGTCGAGTACCTGCACATCCCGGAGAAGTTCGTCAGCCCGGGCAACCGCATCGCCCGGCGCCTGCTCTACGCGTTGGGCGCACTGTTCGCCGCGGTGTTCATCGTCTACCTCGACCGTGACGGCTACCGCGACGTCACCGAGAAGCCGCTGAGTTTCCTGGACTGCTTCTACTACGCCACCGTCTCGCTGTCGACCACCGGCTACGGCGACATCACCCCGTTCACCGAACGGGCGCGTCTGATCAACGTCCTGGTCATCACCCCGCTGCGGGTGGCGTTCCTGATCGTTCTGATCGGCACCACCGTGGAGTCGCTGACCGAGGCGTCTCGGCAGACCCTGAAGATTCAGCGTTGGAGGAAAAGGGTGCGTAACCACACCGTCGTCGTCGGCTACGGCACCAAGGGCCGCGCCGCTGTCGCGGCCATGATCGGCGACGGCGTCGCCCCGGCCGACATCGTCGTCGTCGACACCGACCAGACCCTGCTCGACCGGGCCAGCGCTTCGGGACTGGTGACCGTGCGGGGCGACGCGAACCGATCCGATGTGCTGCGCCTGGCCGGCGCCCAGCACGCCAAGGCCGTCGTGGTCGCCACCAACAGCGACCCGACCTCGGTGCTGGTGACATTGACCGCCCGGGAGTTGGCGCCCAAGGCGACGATCATCGCGTCGGTGCGTGAGGGGGAGAACCGCCATCTGCTGCTGCAGTCGGGTGCGGACTCGGTGGTGGTCTCCTCGGAGACGGCAGGCCGGCTGCTGGGTCTGGCCACCTCCAAGCCGACCGTGGTGGAGATGATCGAAGATCTGCTCACCCCCGACGCCGGGCTGGCGATCGCGGAGCGCGAGGTGGAAAGCAAGGAGGTGGGCGGCTCGCCGCGGCACCTGCCCGACATTGTGCTCGGGGTGTTGCGAGACAAGAAGCTGTTGCGCCTGGACGACTCACGGGTGGACGCGTTGGAGAAGGGCGACCGGCTGCTCTACGTCCGTAACGCCGACGCGGGCGGACCCGGATGAGCTTTCAGCTCCGCAACATCCCGTTGCTGTCGCGGGTCGGGGCCGACCGCGCCGACGAGATGCGCAGCGATGTCGACGCCGCCGTGGCCGGCTGGGCCGATGCCCAGCTCCTGCGCGTCGACGACCGCGGCAACGTCATGGTGGTGGGCGATCAGTTGGTGCTCGGGTCGGCAGCGGCTTTCGCCGGCGAGCCGCCCGCCGACGCGGTGTTCCTGGGCCGCCTCGAGAACGGCCGCCATGTGTGGGCCGTGCGGGCGTCGCTGGAGGCCCCGGCCGATGGCGGGGCCCGTGCGGTCGATCCCCGCCGGGCCGGCGTGCCCTTCGACGACACCAGCGCCCAGCTGGTGACCTGCGCGCTGGCGCTGCTGAATTGGCATGACGCAGCACGCTTTTCGCCGTTCGACGGCAGCCCGACCCGGCTGATCCGGGCGGGCTGGGCCCGACGCAATGTGCTGACCGGGCATGAGGAGTTCCCCCGCGTCGACCCGGCGGTCATCTGTCTGGTGCACGACGGTCACGACCGGGCGGTGCTGGCCCGTCAGGTGGTGTGGCCGCCGCGACTGTTCTCCCTCATCGCCGGGTTCGTCGAGGCCGGTGAGTCATTCGAATCGTGTGTGGTGCGCGAGGTCGCCGAGGAGATCGGGCTCACCGTCACCGATGTGCGCTACCTGGGCAGCCAGCCGTGGCCGTTCCCGCGCTCGCTGATGGTGGGCTTTCATGCACTCGGCGATCCCGAGCAGGAGTTCGCCTACACCGACGGCGAGATCGCCGAGGCGGCCTGGTTCACCCGCGCCGAGGTCCGCGCAGCCCTGGCAGCCGGTGACTGGACCAGCGATTCGGAGTCGCGGCTTCTGCTGCCGGGCACCATCTCGATCGCACGCGAGATCATCGAGTCCTGGGCCTATCACGGGGAGTTCTAGATGAAGCGGTTGCTCGGCGCAGCGCTCGTGTCACTGGTGATGACGGCCTGTTCGACGACGGCCGTGTCGGCGCCCACCCCTGGGCCTACCCCGGCGCCCACCCCGGCACTGCCCGCCGACCAGGTGGTGTTCTCGTTGAGCTCTGCAGGGGGCCTGGTGCCGCCGGTGTATTACGCGCTGGAGTCCCCGGCGCTGGTGATCTACGGCGACGGCCGGTTGCTGACGGTCACGAAAAGCCCAGGCCTGCAAATGGTTCCGGCCCGCTTCGATCTCGCGCACATCGACCCCGCTGCGGTGGCGTCATTCGTCTCGCAGGTCGAGGCCGGTGGGGTGGTCAGCCCGGCCACCGACTTCGGCACACCCGGGGTCACCGACCAGGCCGCGACGACGGTGATGGTCAACGGCGCCAACGGTCCGCAGGAGGCCAGTGCGTACGCCTTCGACGAGCGGTTCGAGCCGAGACTCACCGCCGCCCAGCGCAGTGCGCGGGCATCGCTGCGCACGGTGATCGACCAGGCCGCCAACCTCGCGGCCGGCGCCGGCCGCACCGCGTACACCCCGGACCGGGTGGTCGTCTACGAGG
>JBAXUD010000295.1:0-4611 GCA_037129875.1 Mycobacteriaceae bacterium | reverse complement strand
GTAGAGCCCTAGTCTTCCAAACTAGCTACGCGGGTTCGATTCCCGTCGCCCGCTCAGATGTCCGGACATGCACATCGGCCGCTCCCAGCACGGAGCGGCCGATGCGTATAACAGGCGAGCAGGAACGTCAGAGGTGGTTCGCTCCGTGCTCGGCGCCACGGCCCTTGCTCTGAGTAGTCACCGGCTTGGACGAGCCCTTCGACTTGTTGATGTCGCCGGCGGCATTGTCGGTGCCCTTCGACTTGCTGACGTCGCCGGCGGCATTATCGGCGCCCTGCGACTGGCGGATATGGCCGGCGGGGTCATCGGCGCCCTTCTTGGCGCTTGCCTCTCCCGCACTGGAGAGTGCCCCCGTAACGGCGAGGCCGGCGATGAGAAGAGCTGCGACGCGATTGCTCATGATGTGTTCCTTATTCGGCGTGGGTGATGTGAATAACCTCCACCGTGCCAAGAACAGGGTCTCAACCACCAGTGGATCTTGGTCCTAGACCGAGACTCGTGGTGATACGACCAAAGTCCTACGACCAAGGTCTAACCGGCGGCGGCGCCAAATGGATGGTGAGCGTGCAGCGCGGCCATATTGTTGGCCGGTGCGAACCGACAGCACCGTGCGATCGCCGGCGTCCCCGCGTCGGCCGACCACCGGCATAGCAGCCCCGCCCCGCGTCAGCGCGGCGGTGACGCAGTTCATGCTCGGCAGTCTCGCGGCGATCGCCGTCATCATGGTCGGTGGCTTCTTCGCGCTGCGAAGTGTGGCGATTGCCGAGGCCACGCGCGACACCACCGAGCGTGTCCGTTCCGAGGCCCGGCTTGTCGAAACCGCCGGGCTTGACGACGGGATCATGCGCGGGGATCCCAGCGCCATCCGCCGCCTCGATGATCTGGTGCGGA
The DNA here is from genome assembly GCA_037129875.1 of Mycobacteriaceae bacterium. Lineage (GTDB taxonomy): Bacteria > Actinomycetota > Actinomycetes > Mycobacteriales > Mycobacteriaceae > Mycobacterium. The sequence goes on along the minus strand of JBAXUD010000295.1, from coordinate 3,720 downwards.
GCCGAATTCTCGGCGACTCGATCGTTCGGGTCAAACTCTGGAAAGAGGACGGCACGATCCTCTATTCCGACGAACCCGCGCTGATCGGCCAGCGCTACGCCCTCGGCGACGAGGACCGCGAGCTGTTCGCGACTCATGAAGCCGACGCCGAACTCAGCGATCTCGATAAGCCGGAGAATCGCTTTGAACGGGGCCAGGGCAAGCTGCTCGAGGCCTACACCACGCTCCAGGCACCCGACGGCACCACGCTGCTGTTCGAGATGTACCAGCGGTTCAGCTCCATCGGTGCGAGCGGTTCGCGACTGCTTCATGCATTGGCGCCGCCACTGATTGCCGGGATGGGGGTACTCCTCCTGTTCCAGGTCCCGCTGGCCTGGACCATGGCGCGGCGTCTGCAGCGCGGCCACCGCGAACGTGAGCGGTTGCTCGCCAACGCGATCGCCGCGTCGACTTACGAGCGGCAGCGGATTGCAGCCGATCTGCATGACGGGGTTGTCCAGGACCTTGCGGGAGTGGCGTTCGGACTCGCCCCGCTCGCCGCGGAGGCACAATGCCGCGGAAACGAGACCGATGCCGGAATCCTGCGTGCAGCGACCACCACCCTTCGCAGGGGCGTCCGCGAGTTGCGCACCCTTTTGCTTGAGATCCACCCGCCCAACCTCGAGGCGGCAGGACTTCGAGTAGCGCTCAGCGATCTACTGAGCCCCCTCGAGGCCGACGGCATCGCGACGACTCTGGACGTGGACGCCGAGATCGGGGAACGACTGACGGAATCGGCGGACCACGACGCGCTCGTCTACCGCGTGGCGCGCGAGGCCCTGCGCAATGCGCAGACGCACGCCAAACCCTCGGCGGTGACCCTCGGCGTCACGCATGAACGCGGCGCGACGCGGCTCCTGGTCACCGACGACGGTGTCGGATTCACCCCCGCCGACCGGCTGCGGCGCGGGCAGGAGGGCCACGTCGGCCTGACCCTGCTGACCGACGTCGTCGCCCAAGCGGGCGGGATACTTGAGGTGCGCTCGACTCCCGGAACAGGGACGACGGTGGCGTTGGAGCTCCCGCCCTGATGATCCGAGTACTGCTTGCCGACGACCACGGCGTGATCCGTGACGGCCTCGGCCGGCTGATCTCCGCCCTGGAAGGCGTCTCTCTGGTGGGCGTGGCCGCCGATGGCGCCCAGGCTGTCGAGCAGACCGCGCAGCTGCTGCCCGACGTCGTCCTGATGGATCTCGACATGCCGGTGATGGACGGGATTGCCGCAACGAAGCGGATTACCGCGGCTCGGCCGCAGACAGCTGTGGTGGTGTTGACCGCTTTCTCAGATCGACACCGGATCATCAGCGCGCTTGAGGCAGGCGCGTGCGGCTATCTGCTCAAGGACGTCGACGCAGAGGAGGTCGGCGAAGCCATCCGCGCCGCCGCCCGCGGCGAGTCGCCCCTGGACCCACGCGTCGCACGCACTGTCCTGGACGCACGACTCACGTCCGACGAGACACCCAGCGACCTCTCTCCCCGCGAACTGGAGGTCCTCACTTTGCTGGTGAAGGGTTTGCCCAACAAACTCATCGCGCGACAGCTGCAGATCAGCGAGAAAACGGTCAAAGCTCACCTCACGAGCATCTTCCGCCACCTCGGCGTCACGGACCGGACCCAAGCCGCGCTCTGGGCCGCGCGTCACGGCATCGGAACAGACCCGACGTCCTAGCCGGGCTATTCGCGCTGGTAACGACACAGTCGCGGTTTCGCGGCGATTTACCGCACACCCGCTTTCGGTACGATTACGTCCGTAGATTCTGGGTCTACCGCTCGATTGTTGAGACGCCCAGCCGGGCGGGATCATCCCACCAGGAGGGGTCCAGGCATGACCGACCAGATTCCGATCAGCGGTAGCTGCGCCCCCGAGTTCGAGGCCGTTCGCGACAATTTCGTGAAGAACTTCACCGACCACGACGACGTCGGCGCCGCTGTCGCGGTGTGGGTCGAGGGTGATCTCGTGGTCAACCTGTGGGGCGGGCATGCCGATTCCAGGCGTCGGCGCCCCTGGCGGGAGAACACCCTGGCCAGCGTCTTCTCCGGAACCAAAGGTCTGAGCAGCACATGCGTTCACCTGCTGGCCGACCGTGGCGAGATCGACCTGCACGCGCCGGTGGCGCAGTACTGGCCCGAGTTCGGCCAGGCCGGAAAGCAGGACATCACCGTCGCGATGGTGCTCGGGCACCGGTCGGGGGTGATCGCCCCGCGTACCCGCATGCATTGGAGCGAGGTGGCCGACTGGGATCGGGTGTGTGACGCACTGGCCGCCGCCGCGCCGTGGTGGGAGCCCGGCACCGCGCAGGGCTACCACATGGTGGCCTTCGGGTTCGTCCTCGGCGAAGTGGTCCGCCGGGTCACCGGCCGCACTCTGGGTCAATATCTGCGCACCGAGATCGCCGAGCCGATGGGAATCGACGTCCACATCGGACTTCCGGCCGCCGAGCATCACCGCTGCGCGGAGATGATCAACAAGCCGCATATCCGCGACGTGCTCGCCACTGGTGGCGCACCGGGACACCCGCAGTCGCTCGACGAGCACCCGATGGCCGGTCTGTCCGTCGCCATGGGCTTCGTCCCCGACGACGAACTCGGCTCCAACGAGCTGACCACCTGGCGATCTGCCGAGTTTCCCGGCACCAACGGCCACGTTTCAGCCCTCGGCCTGGCCACCTTCTACAACGGACTCGCTCAGGAGAAACTGCTCAGCCGGGAGCATCTGGAGAAGGTCCGGATGTCCCAGGGCGGCTTCGACCCGGACGTCATCCTGGGCCCCCGCGTTGCCGACCACGGCTGGGGGCTGGGCTACATGCTCAACCAACGCGGGGTGGCCGGCCCGAACCTGCGCAGCTTCGGCCACGGCGGATCGGGCGGCTCCTACGGGTTCGTCGACCTCGAGCACGGCATCGGCTACGCCTACGTGATGAACTATTTCGACGCCACGAAATGCAACGCCGACCCGCGCAGCACCGCCCTGAGCGATGAGGTCTACCGGGTCCTCGGGGTGCTCTGAGGCTTGCCTGTCGGTACCGGCTGCGAACCGTCGGTCCGTCGGTACTGTGGAGGCCATGAACAGTGTCCTGCTGCTGCTTTTACTTGTGGTCATCGGTGGCATCGCCCTGACGATGTGGAGTTCGTCGCGCGCCACGGGGGGTCGGGCAGCGGCCGGCCTGGCCGATGCCAAGGCCGATGCCCGCCGGGTGATCGAACGACTCGGTGGGCAGGTGCTGAACCTGACCGGAACCGACCAGGCCTCCCAGCAGGCCCTGGCGGACGCCTCCGAGCGGTTCACCGCCGCGTCCTCGCAGATCGAGCAGGCCACGACGGCCAAACAGGCTCTGTTGGCCAAGGAGAGCGCGATCGAGGGGCTCTACTACGTGCGAGCGGCCCGCACCGCCATGGGCATGGACCCTGGTCCGGAACTGGAGACAGTCGCCGGGCAGAAGTCGGCGGGCACGGTCACCGAGGACCGCCGCGTCCAGTTCGAGGGACGCGAGATCGAGGCCTCCCCCGCGCCGTCGCCGCGCACCCCGAACTACTACCCGGGCGGCCGGGTCGCGGGCCGGCCGGTGCCGGCGGGCTGGTACTCCGAGCCGTGGTGGAAGTCGGCCCTGCGGACCGGTGCCTGGACGATGGGTTCGGTGCTGCTGTTCGACGCGATGTTCTCCGGAATGCACGGCGTGGGCT
>JBAXUD010000294.1:0-4618 GCA_037129875.1 Mycobacteriaceae bacterium | reverse complement strand
CGTCAAGAAGGTTGCCGTCAAGAAGGCTCCGGCCAAGAAGGTCGTCGCCAAGAAGGTCGTCAAGAAGGCTCCGGCCCGCAAGGCTCCGGCCAAGGGCCGCCGCTAAATCTGCCCCGACGAATACGCCGCGGACCGAATGGTCCGCGGCGTATTCGCGTTTCGGGCAGCGGTTTAGGACTCAGGCGTCTTCGCCAGCGGGCTGGCCATATGATCGGCGGCCACCAGCTTGCCCCCGGACAGCGACAGCACCCAGGTGCTGCCTTTGCGGTTGCGTGACTTGTCCGGCTTCACTCCGTCGCGTTCGCACCACCAGTCGATCAGGTAGGGAATCACCTTGCCCTGACTGCAGATCGCCGGCGTGCCCCCGAGAGCGGCGATCTCGAGCATGCGCCTACGGGCGGCCTTCGGGTTCTTGGCGTAGGCCTCCTCTGTCAACGTCGGCTCCAGGGTGATCGGGACGTCCAAAGTCCGGGCCAGCGGTTCGACGGACTGCACACACCGGGTCCTGTCGGCAGCGAACACCGACGAGGCCCCGAATGCCAGCAGTTGGGGCACCAGGGATTTCGCCTGGGCCCTGCCGTTACGGTCCAACGGCCGCTTGCGATCGTCGCCCTTATAGCGCGCCTTGCGACCCGCGGTGCCGTGCCGGACGATCAGCAGAGTTTGGGTGTCGGCGGGTTTCTCGGTGAATCGGTTGGTCACCGTGCGGTCATGCGGGTAGGTGAGTCGCTCGGCGGTGTCCTCGATCGGAAGCCACTCGAGTTGATCCACTTCGCGGCTCGGCTCGAAGTCGCCGCCGAGTCCCTGCGCCGCCCAATAGTGAACGACCTTGGTGCCGATCGGAATCGGATAGCTGATCCGGCTCAGACGCCGGCCCAGATGTGCGCGCTGTCCGGTCTCCTCGTAGATTTCGCGCACGGCGGCAGTCGGTTCGGTCTCGCCCGGATCGATTTTGCCCTTCGGCAATGACCAGTCGTCATAGCGAGGCCGGTGGATGACCGCGATCAGAGGTTCACCGGAATCGGCGTCCGGCCGCCACAGCACCGCCCCGGCGGCGTAAACCGAAATAGGTTCGGCTACAGACTTCTTCTTCGACGTTCCTGCCATGGCCCGGTCGGGTCAGCCCTGCCGGTGCTTTTCCATCAGCCAGACCTGATGATCACGAACCTCATGGCCGTCGCGCGGCGAGTCGGTCCATTTCCCGTCCGCGCCGAGTTCCCAGCAGCGGGTTGAGGGATGCATCGCCGACTCGAACACCTCGTCCAGATAGCCGGTCAGACGGCGGTCTTTCACTTGCGCCATCACTTCCACCCGGCGGTCGAGGTTGCGGTGCATCATGTCCGCACTGCCGATCCAGAACTCGTCGATCGCGGCGAAGTGCATGACCCTCGAGTGCTCGAGGAACTGGCCGAGGATCGAGCGCACCACGATGTTCTCCGAGAGGCCTTCCACCCCGGGGCGCAGCGCGCAGATACCGCGGACGATCACCTCGACCCGGACGCCGGCCTGCGAGGCCCGGTACAGGCCGTCGATGATCTGCTCGTCGACGATCGCGTTGGCTTTCACCCGGATTCGGCCCTTGCCGGTCCGCTCGTTTGCCGCGATCTCGCGCTCGATACGTTCCAGGATTCCGGTGCGGATGCCGCGGGGAGCCACCAATAGGTTGCGGTAACTGACTTTACGTGAGTAGCCGGTGAGCGAGTTGAACAGATCGGTCAGGTCCGCGCCGAGATCCGGCGCCGCCGTGAGCAATCCGACATCCTCATAGAGTCGGGCGGTCTTCGGGTTGTAGTTGCCGGTGCCGATATGGCAGTAACGCCGGATCGTCGACCCCTCCCGGCGCACCACGAGGCAGGTCTTGCAGTGGGTCTTCAGGCCGACGAGGCCGTACACCACGTGCACGCCGGCATCTTCCAGTGCGCGTGCCCATTTGATGTTGGCCTGCTCGTCGAAGCGGGCCTTCAACTCGACCAGCGCGACCACCTGCTTGCCGGCGTCGGCGGCCTCGATCAGCGCGTTGACGATCGGTGAGTCACCGGATGTCCGGTACAGCGTCTGTTTGATGGCCAGCACATCGGGATCGGCGGCCGCTTGCTCGACGAAGCGCTGCACGCTGGTGGAAAACGATTCGTAGGGGTGGTGCAGAAGAACATCGCCATCGCGCAGGGTGGCGAAGATGCTCTTGCCGGTCTCTCCGAATGCCGGGTTCGTGGCCGGGACGAACGGCGGATCCTTGAGCGCCGGCCGGTCGACGGCGTAGATCTGCCACAACGCCGACAGGTCCAGCAGGCCGGGAACCTGCACCACGTCGCCGGGATTCACGTCGAGTTCACGCAGCAGCAGTTCGAGCGTGTGCTCGCTCATGTCGTCGGAGACCTCAAGCCGCACCGGCGGACCGAACCGGCGGCGGGCCAACTCGCGTTCCAGCGCCTGGAGTAGGTCCTCGTCGCGGTCCTCGACGTCCATGTCGGCATTACGGGTGATCCGGAACGCATGGTGCTCAACGATTTCCATGCCCGCGAACAGAACCGGCAGGAAGGCCGCGATCAACTCCTCCATCGGCAGGAAGCGCACCGTCTGGTTCTCGCTGCCGGTGTTCTTGAGCTTGACGAACCGGTCGACGTTGTCGGGCACCTTCACCCGGGCGAAACGCTGAGCGCCGTCCTCGGGGGAGCGCACCGCGACGGCGAGGTTCAGGCTCAGTCCGCTGACGAAGGGGAACGGGTGGGCCGGGTCCACGGCCAGCGGGGTCAGGACCGGGAAGACCTGCTCATGGAAGTAGGCCGACAGCTCGCCGCGTTCGGCCTCGGTGAGTTCGGCCCAGTTCACGATGTGGATGCCGTGTCTGGCCAGCCCCGGCCGGACGGATTCGGTGAACACCTGCGCATGGCGGATCGCCGACTGCTGGCTGCGTTCGCCGATCAGTTGCAACTGTTCACGCGGGGACAGCCCGTCGGCCGAGCGCACCGACAGTCGCATTTCGTCGCGGCGCTTCAGGCCCGCCACCCGGACCATGTAGAACTCGTCGAGGTTGGAGGCGAAGATCGCCAGGAACTTCGCTCGCTCCAGCAAGGGCATTGAGGTGTCCTCGGCCAGCTCCAGCACCCGGCTGTTGAAGTCCAGCCAGCTCAGTTCACGGTTCAGATAGCGATCTGCAGGCAGGTCGCCGCCGACCGGTGCGGCAGTGGCGGCCGGGGGCACCTCCGGCGCCCCTGCGTTGCTCTCCACGGTTCGGGACTCGGTTTCCGCCTCGGTCATGCGGCCATCATCCCTCATCTCCGGTGCCCTGTGGTCAGCTGCGGTCGAATCGGTTCAGGCAAGTCAGCACACGCACCGTGTGGGTGCACCGACTGTGTGCGCAATGGTCACCCCACGGCGGCGGCGGTCGCGGCACCCACACCCAATGCGCGCGCCGCGGCGAGATCGTCCGGGGTATCGATGTCGCAGCGCAGTCCGGGCCATGCGCCCACCAGTTCGATCGCTCCCGACTCACGGTGTCGGCCGGCCGAATCCGTACCGAACCGAGGGTCCAGTGGCACTCCGAACGCGAACAGTGCCGCGGTGCCGGTCCCCTGGCGGTCGGCGACGAAACTGCGTTGATACAGGGCCGCATTGGCCAGGGCCTCGGACAACTCATCTGACTGCAATGCGGGCAGATCACCCTGCAGCACAACGATATTCGGCGTCGTCACGGAGACGGGACCGCATGCGGCCAGGATCGCGTTGTTCAGCGGATCGGGGTGGTTCGGGCCGGTGGGATCAGTGACGACGTTGGCGCCGAGGTCCCAGGCGGCGCGGGAGGCATGCGGATCCGGTGTCACCACAGTCACCGAATGCACAGCCCGGGCCCCCCGGGCCGCGGTGATGGTGTCGACGAGCATGGCCAGCACCACGCGTTCCCTCGCCTCGGCGTCGAACAGCGCCGAAAGCCGGCTCTTCGCGGCGGTGAGGCGTTTGACCGCGATGATCAGGCCGACACCAGGTGCGCCGCTCATGGCAGACATCCTGCCAGCGCCGCGTGATTAGGTTGAACTGGAGCGCGCGACGCGACGATGGTGGTCATGACGGAGGTGGGATGAGCGGCTCGCTGGGAACCGCGGCGGTGATGGGGGCCGGGGCCTGGGGCACCGCGCTGGCCAAGGTGCTGGCCGACGCCGGCAGCGACGTGCGACTGTGGGCGCGACGAGCCGAGGTTGAGCACGAGGTCAACACCGCCCACACCAACAATCGATACCTCCGGGGCGTTACGCTGCCGCCGGCGATCCGGGCGACCACCGATCCGGCCGTCGCACTCGACGGGGTCACCACCGTACTGCTGGGCGTGCCGTCGCAGACGCTGCGTACCAATCTCGAGAGCTGGCGTGAGCACATCGCTGACGGCGCGACCCTGGTGAGCCTGGCCAAGGGCATCGAACTCGGTTCGCTGATGCGGATGAGCCAGGTCATCGTCGCGGTGACCGGGGTGCACTCCGGACAGGTCGCCGTGATCTCGGGGCCCAATCTCGCCGACGAGGTCGCCGACGAGCAGCCGGCCGCCACGGTCGTGGCCTGTCCGGATTCGGGTCGGGCGGTGGCGTTGCAGCGCGCCCTGAGCACCGGTTACGTGCGGCCATACACC
>JBAXUD010000293.1:0-4620 GCA_037129875.1 Mycobacteriaceae bacterium | reverse complement strand
CGCTCGCGCCGTTCGATGGCGTGGGCCAGGGTGTGCCCGTAGTTGAGGATCTCCCGCAGATCCGATTCCTTCTCGTCGGCGGCGACCACGTCGGCCTTGACCTGGATCGCCCGCCTGATCAACTCGGGCAGCACCGGACCGGTGGGGTCCAGAGCGGCCTCGGGATCGGCCTCGATGAGGTCCAGGATCCCTGGGTCGGCGATGAATCCGGCCTTGACGATCTCGGCCATCCCGGCCACCAGTTCATTGCGGGGCAACGTCGCCAGCATCGCCATGTCCACCACCACGGCGGCGGGCTGGTGGAAGGCGCCGACCAGATTCTTGCCGGCGTCGGTGTTGATACCGGTCTTGCCGCCGATGGCGGCGTCCACCATGGCCAGCAGCGTGGTCGGCACGTGCACGATGTCGATTCCGCGCAGCCAGGTGGCTGCGATGAAGCCCGCGACGTCGGTGGCCGCGCCGCCGCCGAGGCTCACGATGGCGTCCTTGCGGCCCACGCCGATACGCCCCAGCACCTCCCACACGAACCCCACCACCGGCAGGTCCTTACCGGCTTCAGCGTCGGGCAGTTCGATGCGGTGGGCATCGACACCCTTGTCCGCCAGTGCTTTTCGGATGTCTTCGGCGATCTGGACCAGCGCGGGCTGGTGCAGCACCGCCACTTTGTGCCTGCTGCCCAACAGATCACTGAGCCGGTCCAGCAGTCCGGTCCCGATGATCACCGGATACGGCGGGTCGACGGCGACCTCGATGGTCACCGGCCGGCCACCGGCATCCGGGCTCATTTGCGCACTCCGGCACGGCGGGCCAGGGTCCCGGGGGTGACCGGCCCCGACTCGGCCGGGGCGTCGGACGACGCCGCCGCCGGAGACGACTGTGGGGGCGCCGGCGACGGCGCGGCGGGCCGCCGCCAGGGGGGACGGCGCCGACGTGGCGGTGGCGGATCCTCAAGGCGGCCAACGATATAGCGCACGACGGCGCCGGGATTGCGCCGATTGGTGTTGATCCGGATGGTGGCCACCTTGCGGTACAGCGGCACCCGCTCAGTCATCAGTTCGCGGTATTTCTCGGCGCGGTCGGGACCGGCCAGCAGCGGACGGATCGTGCTGCCACTGGTGCGCCGGACACCCTCGGTGGCACTGATCTCCAGGTACACCACGGTATGGCCGGCAAGTGCCTCGCGCACCCCGGCGGTGGTGACGGCCCCACCACCCAGCGACAGGATGCCGTCGTGGTCGCGCAGCGCGTCGCAGACCGCCTGTTCCTCGATCTGACGGAAGCCGGATTCCCCTTCGGCGGCAAAAATTTCCGGGATGCTGCGTCCGGTGCGCTCCTCGATGACGGCGTCGGTGTCGATCAGGGCACACCCCATCGCCTTGGCGAGCCGCCGCCCGATGGTCGATTTCCCAGAACCGGGCAGCCCGATCAGTACGGCCTTCGGCGCCACGGCTCTACCCCGACATCGCCGAGGCGGACCCGAAAGCCTCGCGTTGGGCGATGTCGCGCAGATAGCCATCGATGTTGCGCCGGGTCTCGGTCAATGAATCGCCGCCGAATTTCTCCAGCGCCGCGCGGGCCAGCACGAGTGCCACCATGGCCTCGACCACCACGCCCGCGGCGGGCACCGCACAGACGTCGGAGCGCTGGTGGATGCCCACCGCCGCCTCGCCGGTGCTCATGTCCACGGTGGCCAATGCCCGCGGCACTGTGGAGATCGGCTTCATAGCGGCCCGCACCCGCAGCGGCTGGCCGTTGGTCATGCCGCCTTCGAGGCCACCGGCCCGGTTGGTGGAGCGAACCACGCCGTCGGGTCCGGGATAGATCTCGTCGTGGGCGCCGCTACCGCGCCGGCGCGCTGTTTCGAAGCCGTCGCCGATCTCGACACCCTTGATGGCCTGGATTCCCATGACGGCCGCAGCCAGCTGGCTGTCGAGCCGGTTCTCACCGCTGATGAACGAGCCCAGGCCGACCGGCAGACCGTGCGCGACGACTTCGACCACCCCGCCGAGGGTGTCGCCGTCCTTCTTGGCCGCTTCGATCTCGGCGATCATCGACTCCTGCGCGGCCGCGTCGAACGCACGCACCGGGCTGTCGTCGATGCGGGGCAGGTCGGCGGCCGTCGGTGGCGGGCCGTCGTAGGGCGTCGACGCCCCGATAGAGATCACGTGGGACACCACCTCGATCCCGAGTGCCTGCCGCAGGAAGGCCCGCGCGACGGTGGCGGCCGCCACCCGCGCGGCGGTCTCCCGGGCGCTGGCGCGTTCCAGCACCGGTCGGGCGTCGTCGAATCCGTATTTCAGCATGCCCGCGTAGTCGGCGTGGCCCGGGCGGGGCCGGGTCAGCGGGGCGTTGCGGGCGACGTCGAGGTCGGCGGCCGGAACGGGGTCCGACGCCATCACGGTCTCCCACTTGGGCCACTCGCTGTTACCGATTTCAATGGCGATCGGCCCGGCGAGGGTCACCCCGTGCCGCAGGCCGGCCAGCACGGTGACCTCGTCCTGCTCGAATTTCATCCGCGCGCCGCGACCGTAGCCGAGTCGGCGGCGCGCCAACTGCTCCGCGATCTCGGCCGAGGTGACTTCGACACCGGCCACCATGCCCTCGACCACAGCCATCAGGGCGCGGCCGTGGGATTCACCGGCGGTGATCCATCGCAACACGCAACTATCTTCCCATGTCGGTGCTATGCGGGTGCACCACCGCCGGCCTCCCCACCTCACATGTCGAGTCGGGTTAGAACACCGCCAGCGCGACGGCCGCCAGGCTCGTCATACACATCGACGGTCCGTGCGGCACCCCGAGTCCGGCCCGGCCTCGCCGGAGCACCAGAGTGACGGTGCCGACAACCGCAGTCAGCACCGGAGCGCCCAGGGCGGCGAGCACCCACACCGGGACGCCGAAGGCGCCGGTGAGCGCCCCAAGGGCCAGCGCAAGTTTGACATCGCCCCCGCCGAGGGCGGCCGGGTCGGCAAGGTGCACCGCCAGATAGAGCCCGCCGAGGGCCCCGGCACCGAGGATCGCGGGCAGGCCGCGGCCGCAGAGCGCGGAACCGAGCAGAATGAGCACCGCTCCGCTGAGGGTCAGCACGTTGGGCAACCGCCGCTGCCGCACATCGATGACCGACAGCGTCGTCGACCAGACCACCACCGCCAGACCGGCGAGTGCTTCAGCGACGCCCATGGCGGCACGCTAATCCAGCGCGGCCGCCATCTGCTGTCGCGGTGCGGGCCGGCCTGTGAATTGTTCGACCTGACTGAACGCCTGGTGCAGCAGCATCTGCAGGCCGCTGATGACCTCGCCCCCGCGTGCGGCGACCGCCCGGGCCAGCGGGGTCGGCCACGGGTCATAGATCGCATCGAGCAGCACCGGCACCCCGGCGAACGCCTGCGCGTAAGCGGCGGCCGCATCGGCCGGGATGGTGCTGACCAGCACGTCGGCCCGGTCGGCGACAGTCGCCGCGTCGGCGGCGTCGCAGAACGTGGTCGGCACACCCAGCCGGGAGCCGACGGCCAGTGACGGGCCTGTTTTCTCGCGGCTGCGGGCCACCACGGTGATCTCCCCGACTCCCAGCGCCGCCAGTCCGGCGACCGCCGCCGGCGCAGTCCCACCCGAGCCGAGCACGATCGCCCGGCGCAGGCCGCTGCGGTGCCCGAGCGCCCCGGCCACTCCGTCGACATCGGTGTTGTCGGCGCGCCAGCCGCGATCGGTGCGTACCAAGGTGTTGGCCGAGCCGACCAGTTCAGCGCGCTCGGTGCGTTCGTCGGCGAAGCGCAACGCGGCGAACTTGCCCGGCATGGTGACCGACACGCCAACCCACTGCGGTCCGAAACCGCTTACCAGCGAGGGCAATTCGTCTTCGGTGCACTCGATGCGATCGTACGTCCAGTCGTCAAGGCCCAGCGCCTGGTAGGCGGCCAGGTGCAGCTGCGGGGACCGCGAGTGCGCGACCGGCGAACCGAGGACGGCAGCCTTACGCGCCGTCATCGCCCCGAGTCGACTGGGCTCTTCACTTCGCCCTCTGCGCGCTCTTCACTACGTTCATCACGCCGTTCATCGCCCGGAGTCGAGGAAGCCGTTGTTGAGCGCCTTGTCGCGGTTGGCCAGGTGCTCCTGGTAGTCGTTGGTGAACAACGTGGTGCCCTCGGAGTCGATGGTCACGAAGTACAGCCAGTTCCCCGGTTCGGGCTTCTCCGCCGCGGCCAGCGCCTCGGCACCCGGAGAGCAGATCGGGGTGGCCGGCAGGCCCGCCTTGGCGTAGGTGTTCCACGGCGTCTCGGTGTGCCGGTCCTGGTCAGTGGTGGCCACCTCCTGGCGGTCCAGCGGGTAGTTGACCGTGGAGTCGAACTCAAGCCGGTCGTAGTCGCTGGCGAGCCGGTTGTAGATCACTCGGGCCACCTTGGCGAAGTCAGCCGGCTGGGCCTCCTTCTGCACCAGCGAGCCCACGATCAGCACCTCATAGGGCGACATGTTCAGTCCCTTGGCGGCGTCGAGGATGCCGCCCTTGACGTACTGCTCGCCGCTGTCGCCGACCAGCCTGGCCAGGATCTCCTTGGCCGAGGATGACGGATCGATGTTCCAGGTGCCCGGGGCGATCAGGCCCTCCAGGCGCCGGTGGCTCTG
>JBAXUD010000292.1:0-4649 GCA_037129875.1 Mycobacteriaceae bacterium | reverse complement strand
TGATCGGGTTGGCCGGGAAACGCGAGAGCCAGGTGCCGACGGTGTCGACCAGGCGTTCGATCGTGAATCGCGCCGCCGATAACGTCTGCTGCGGAGTAGGTGATCCGGGCTGGCAGTGTGCGCAGGTGAACTTCTCCAGTTGAGGTGTCGCGGCTGCCGGGACCACGGATGTGGCGGGAGGTTCCGACATGACCGCGGCCGCCGTTGGTTGCGAGACCACGGGTGCACCTGCCACCACGGCCGCGCCGACCGAGGAGGAGTCCGCTGTGGATGAAACCGGATGGCCGCCAACACTTTCCACGGTGTCGACGGCGGCCGACTCCGGACCCCGATGTCCACTGCGCGGTACCGGTGACGACGAGGGCCGGCGCGGGTACGTCGAGGTTGCAGCGGGCGTGGCGCGGGTCCGGGGCTCCACCGAGGCTGCGGCACGCGGCGTCCTTGTTGGGGCGGTGCCGTCGGGGTTGGCGCTCTCCCGGATCGCACGGCCGGCCGGGGAACGTCGCGAATGCGGGGTTCGCCCGCCCGCGGCCGTCGACTCCGCTGCATCCGCGGATGTCGACGGGGAACCGGTATCAGGGCTGTCGGCTGCGGCGATACCTGCGGCCTGCGGCCCGGCCAGGGAGAGCCCGACGACGAACGCCGCCGCTGCGACCCTGGCGCTGCTACTGAAATGTGACACGAAACGAACCTCCGATGACTGTCAGGGCAGCGAACTCTTCGTCGGCGTCGACCCCTGTGTGCGCCCGTGGGTGCCGGGCCTGGTCTTGCTTGGTCAGACTTTCGTGGTGCCGTAGATGGAGGGCTCGAACCCAAGAGGATTACCGGCGGAGTCGGTGGGCGGTTTGCCGTGTTGGAGGTCGGCGCACTTCTGCGAACCGGTTGTGCATGTGTACGCCGCGATTTGGGCGGTTCCGGTGGTGATGGGGGAGTCGAACCACACGTCCTTCAGCGCATACGTGGTGTTGCCGTAGCGCACCGTCCAGTCGCCATAGAACCGGGAGACCGGCGTTGCCAAATACACGAACAGCGTCTCACCTGGCTCAACGGTCGCGGTCACCGACTGGGTGAAGGTCTGCGAATTAGCCACCGTGTTACCCGTGGTTGTCGTGTAGGAACCGGAGACCGTCGCGTTGAGCCAGTCAGTGAATTTAAACCCGACCGACGTCGATACGTTGAGGGCGTATTGCCAACTATTGGTGGTGGTTGCGGTGGTGCTGACCTGATACTGGCTGGTACTCGGTGAGCTAGTTAAGTTGCTGTAGATGGTGAAACCCTCGGGGAATGTGGGGTTGGAAAACCCTTTCGAGGACCCCTTGGTCGCGTCGTAGGCGAACGTGCAGTTCGAGTCAGTCTTCACGCACAGATTGCCCAACGTGTCTGACTGCCGCTGAGCGTTGGAGATGGGAACGGTCACCACCGTCCCAGGGGCGTCCAACAGGTAGGCGTCGTTGCCGGAGACCTTGCAGAGGGCACCATTGGCGGAGGAGCATCCCTCCGAGGCCCCCAGGGTGAGAGTGTACTGGGCGCTGCCGCCATCAGATCCGGCCCGATCCAAGTTCAGCACCTGCAGGATGTCGGAGTTGTAGGACAGCGCATACAGGCGGCCGTCGGCGCTGACCGCCACGTCGGTCGTATCCACGCCGGTGTCGATGGTGTCGATCTCGGTGTTGTAGGTGAGGCTGGCCGGGTTGATGTCGATCACCGACACAAAGCCCAAATACAAGGGGTCTTGTAAGTCTTTGTTGACGTACTGGTTCCCGACGTAGAGGTGCTTGCCGTCAGGACTGACCACCGAACCTCCCACACGAAAGCCGTCGTAGGTTGGCACTGTGGTGCCGAACGCGGTGGGGGATCCGACGACGGTGTCGGTGGCGGTGTCAATCACCCACACCTTGCCTTGGAACGCCTGGTCCGGGGAAGGATAGTTGTAGTCCGCTGGTACGTCACCGCCATCGATGACGTAGAGGTGGGCACCGTCGGGGCTGATCGCCGCCACGAACGGCCTTACGCCGACGCTGATGGGGGAGCCGACCACGGTGTTGGTGGTGGTGTCGATCACCGACACCGTGCCGTCACCGTAGTTGACGACGTATACGCGGGCGCCATCACGGCTGACCGCCACCGTGTACGGTTTGCTGCCGACCGTGATCGGGGAGCCGACGACGGTGTTGGTCGTGGTGTCGATCACCGACACCGTGCTGTCCCCGACAACGTAAACGCGGGCGCCATCAGGGCTGACCGCCAAACGGTTGGCGAAGTCGTTGCCTAAATCGATCGTGGAGATCACCTGGTTGTATGCGGGGCTCGCCGGGCGGGTATCGATCACCGAAACCGTGCTGTCCGAGCTCGCCCCGTAGCCGATGGAGGAGGAGGCGTAGACGCGGGTGCCGTCGGGGCTGACCGCCACGTCGTTAATGCTGTTGCCGCCGTCCCAGTTGGCAACGATCGGGATGGCGGTCGTGACGGTTCCGATAGCGGTGTCGATCACCAACACATCAGCGCCGGAGGCGACGTAGGCGTTGACGCCGTCGGCGCTGACCGCCAGTTCCGTCGGCGTATTGAAACCACCGCCTGCGGTGATGGCTTGCACAACACCGTAATGGGTGACGCCCACCGGGTTGAGGCTCACCGTTACCTGTGCACCGTCGGGGATCTCGAAGACGGCGTTGTCGCCGTCGGTGCCGGCCGGGGACAAGACGGTGCCGACCTTGGGGTACACCGTCGACCCGTTCACCGTGTACCCAGCGATCTGCACCGCGACCTGGCTGGTGTTGTGAAGGGTGTAAACGGGGGCGCTGTTGTCGAGGCCGAACAAGGGTCGCGCCACCGTGACCGGCACCGTGACCGTGGTGCTGTGAGCGGGCAGACCGAACAGGGTCTGCAGGTGGACTCCGGCATCAGCAACCCTGACGGTGAAGGAATCGGTGCCACCGGTACGGGCCAGGCCCGCGTCCGGGGTGAAGATGTAGAAACCGTCCGCATCGACGTTGACCGTCCCATGCTCAGGTGCCGCGGTGACAGTGAACGTCACAGGGTCACCATCGGCATCCCAGACGTTCAGGGTGCCCTCCTCGGGCGAGGTGGTCCCCTGCAGTTGGCTAGGTGTGGCGGTGGGCCTCAGGTCGAACAACTGATAGCGGATCTCACGGAACAGCGCGCGCAGCGCCGCCGCGACCGGACCCTGCCTGGGAACCACCGGGCCCACGCCCCCGACGGCGGGATTGACGATGAGACCTGTTGCGCTCGCCGACTGTCCGGGGGCCACCGCCGCGGCGGCCGTAACGGTTCCTCGGCGCGCACCCAACCCCAGCAGCGCGGTTTGCAGCGGGTTGCCGGCCGGAGGAACAGGGGCGGGGGCACCGTCCAGCGGTGCCGCGATGCCGGTCAAGGCCAGCAGCCCCGAGCTCAGGGCCAGTACACCCGGCACGCCCGACGTGACCGGTGCCGGGGTGGCGAACGCGGCACCGGGTGGGGCTGCGGAGAAGATGGCCCCAGCGGGGCTGACCGGCGCGGCCGCGCGGGGCACTGCCACATCCGCGGCGGCCACCAGGGATCCCGCGGCCGGGTTCACCGCTGTCGGGGAAGTTCCGGAGGCGCTGCGCGAGACCGATTCCGGTCGCACCGCGGCCGGGATGCTCGCCGCTGGCGGCGCGGCGGGGGGACTGGTCTCGGCCTGCGTGCTTACCGGACTGTCTGATCCACGATTCGGCGCCGGATCCGCCCCCGATGTCCCTTGCCCTGACCTTGACCTGTCGGAAGTGTCGAGTGCGGCGCCCGGCGAGGGAGTTGCGCCGTCCGGGATGCTCTGAACTCGGCCATTGCCGGTCGCCCTCTGCGGGGTGGTGCTCGTCGTGGAGTCGGCGGTGGTGGCTGCCGGCGCGGTCAGGGTGCCCGACCGGCGCCCGGAGCGGGCGGCGGGGTTCGACGGCGAGGGTCCCGATGCCGAGCCTGAATCCGGCGCGGTAGAGCTGGACGGGCTGGTGTTGTCAGCCGGCGTGCGGTCAGCCGACGCCGCGGGCATCGACGCGAACCCAGCACCCACACCCAACGCCACAGCCAACGCGCCGACCCGGCCCACGTGGCGGGCATAGCGCGGAGCCACCCGACCGCCGCGGCCGGAAAACAGGGAATCGTGAGCGGGCACAGCGACCTCAAAATCTTTTCGCCAACCACGACACTCACACACTGCAAGACAACATCCGTGACTGGATTAGGTGTGAACCTAGCCAGCCGAGCCCGCCCCAGGGATGAGTAAAACTACTCTATTTTCATGCCTGCGCGTCGTGACCTGGCGGGTCGGCAGGCCGAGTTGGCGGAGCTCACGGGGCGCGTCGGCCCCCACGGTTCGGTCGCCGCTCGGCGTTGTAGGGTCGACCGCAACGCATGGTCGGGGACCGCACCGACGATGCTGGGAGGCAGTGTGAAGCACAAGCCGACGACGATCCGTGACCGGCTCGGCGCCCTATGGGGGCTGCTGACCATCAGCGATGACGACTACGACGCCTACATGCGTTCCTACGGCGAGTTGTTCGTCGACTCGCCGGAGAACACCAGGGCCGACTACGAAGCCGGTGTGCCACTGCGGGGGTATCCCCAGGGCAGCAGCAACGAGCTGACCGAGTTGTACAAGGTCATCCACCTGCTGT